>CAZHWA010000453.1:0-2647 GCA_964536175.1 uncultured Terricaulis sp.
CGCGAGATGCGCGTGGCGACGGCGCCGGGGCTGAGGCCCGTGATCTCGGCGATGGAGGCGGCGTCGAGTTCTTCGAGGTAAAGCGCGATCAGCTGCTGGTCTTCGGCCTTGAGCCGCCGGATCAGCTTGTGCAGCCGGGCCACCGTTTCGCTGGCCTCGTGCTCGGCGCCGATATTTTGCGTGTCCGGCAAATGCTCGATCTCATCGAGCGTGACGGCCCCGCGATGGACGCGCCGTTCGCGGGCGACGTGACTTGCCGCCACATTATGCCCTACGCGATACACCCACGTGCGCACCGAGCAGCGCCCATCGTAAGAGCCGAAGCTGCGCCAGAGCGCTGCGTGCATGTCCTGCAACAGATCGCGCCGCCGCTCCGGATTTGCTTCCATCGCCGCGGCCAGTCGTTGCAGCGCCGGACCGTGTTCAGCGGCAGCGGCGCTATAGAGCGCGTCCTGATCGGCGCTGTCCCTCATGCCCCTTTAGTCGCGCCTTCGCAGCATTTCTTACAGGAGCGGTCATAAATACTCCCGTCGGCGCTTGCGAGACTGGCGCATTTGACGTTTTGTCGACTTGGATCAGGGGAATCCATGGGCGGAGCGGACCAATCGGCCAACACTGCGACCGCCGGCGCGCCGCGCCGGCTGGCGACCATCGTCGCCATCGACGCAGCCGGTTACTCACGTCAGAGCGAGGTCGACGACGCGGTCGCGGTGCGCGAGATCACCGCGCTCGGCGAACGCATCCGCGCCAGCGCCGTCTCGCGCGGCGGGCGCGTGTTCAACACCGCCGGCGATGGCTTCATGCTGGAGTTTCCGACCGCGGCGGCCGCGGTCGAAGCGGCCGAGGAGGTGCAGGCGGTCGACCGCGTGCCGTTGCGCATCGGCGTCCATGTCGGCGAAGTCCACGAAACGCCGACCGGCGATCTTCTCGGCAAAGGCGTCAATGTCGCCGCGCGGCTAATGCAGCTGGCAGAGCCTGGCCGCATCGTCGTCTCTGGCGAAGCTCGGCGCGCGCTGCCGGACGACGTCGCAGCACGCGTGCACCGCGGCGGCACGGTGCGGCTCGACAAGATGAGCGAGCGCATCGAGACCTACCAGCTCGGCTCGCCCTGGACGCGGCCGCGGGCGATCCCTCTACGCTGGGTGCTGGCCGGCGCTGCTGCGTTGGCGTTAGCGGTGGTCGGCGTCTTCGCCGCGCAGTCGGTCCTGCGGCCTGACTCGCACGCCATCGCCATCCTCGAGTTTCGCGCGCTGGACCCGGATTTGCGTGCCTTCACGACCGGCCTCGCAGACCGGCTAATCGGCGCTTTAAGCGCGGGCGATCTGCAGGCTGTGCCGACAGCCGCAGCCGCGGACGCCGATCGCGTCGCTGCGGCGGCTGAGGCGGGCGCTACGTTCGTGCTCGACGGATTGGCGCGCCACGACCGCGAAGACCTGCTCGTGAGCGCCCGGCTCGTCCACGCCCGCCGCAACGTGGTGCTGTGGTCGCGCCAGTATCGACGCGTCGCCAGCGAACAAAGCTATATGCAGGAGCAGATTGCCTATGACGTAGGCCGCGTACTGCACTGCGCGCTGGTGAGTTTGGAGCCGCGGGCGGGCGTCGACACTGCCACTTTGTCTGTTTTCATGCGGGCGTGCCAAAGCAGGGGCCAGGGCCAATACTTCACGACCGAGGAAGGCTACCAGGCGGCGCGCGAAGTCACGGAGCGCGCGCCGCGATTTTCGCGCGGTTGGTCGCAACGTGCGGTCATCGCTGCGTTAATGTATTTGCAGAGGCCGCCGCCGGACGACCAGGCGTTCCTGGCCGAGGCGCGCGAAGCTGCGGCGCGGGCGCGGCGCCTCGATCGCTCCAACGGCGAAAGCTATTTGGCCGAAGCCGCGCTGTTGCCGGCTTCGGATTGGCGTGGACGCCAGGCGCTGATCTCACAGGCATTGCAAGCCGAACCCGATCTGGCCGCTGCGCATGACGCACAGGCCCAGTTCTACGTCGAGGTCGGCCGCGCGCATGAGGCGCTGCGGTCTTTAGAGCGCGCGATCGCGCTCGAGCCGCTCAATGGGGATTATCAGTTTTGGCTGTCGATGCCACTCAATGCCGCCGGCCAGTATGAGGCGGCTAGGGAAAATAATGAGCGGCTCTACCGCATCTGGCCCGGCTCGCCGGGGGCATGGTTCGGGCGCCTGATGACATCCACGTTTTCCGGCGATACGGCCGGCGCCCTGCGCATGCTCGACGACATAGACTCCGCGCCTGAGGCGATGCAGCACTTTATGCGCGAACCGGTCCAGACGCGCTGGCGGGCTCTTGTAACAGCGCTTCAATCGCGGGACGCTGCAAGAGTGAGGCAGGCGGCCTTGGCCCTTCGTGAAATCCGGCCTCAAGTTAGCAGCATAACCGTAGGCTCGGCTTTGGCGACGGCGGGGGAGGTAGATGAGGCCTTCGCCATAGCGGAAGGATACTTCGAGCGGGGCGGCGTCGAGACGGCCTCGTTCTTCCTGCCGTCCTGGGAGAATGTCCGCCGCGACCGGCGCTTTATGGCTTTGATCAAGGACACTGGGCTCATCCAATATTGGCGCGAGACGGGCCGCTGGCCGGATTTCTGCAGCGCGCCCGATCTGCCCTACGACTGTGAAACAGAAGCCGCGCGCGT
>CAZHWA010000454.1:0-2644 GCA_964536175.1 uncultured Terricaulis sp.
CACACCCGCAAGGTGCCGCTCGCCTCCGACGTCGATCTCGAGCGCGTGGCGTCGGCCACGCCGGGCATGACGGGCGCCGATCTGGCGAATCTCGTCAACGAGGCCGCGTTTCTCGCGGCGCGCCGCGGCCAGGAGACGGTGCACCAGCGCGACTTCACCGAGGCGCTCGAAAAGGTGCAACTCGGCACCGCCCGCAACGTCGTCATTCCCGAGCAGGAGCGGCGACGGACGGCGTACCACGAGGCCGGGCACGCGCTGCTGGGCATGTTGCAGCCGGGCGCCGATCCCGTGCGCAAGGTGTCGATCATTCCGCGCGGGCGGTCACTGGGCGTGACGCTCTCGACGCCGGAATCGGATCGGTACGGGTATGACGCCAACTACCTGCGCGGGCGCATCATCGGGGCGCTTGGCGGCATGGCGGCCGAGCAGGAGGTCTTCGACGTCGTCTCGACGGGCGCCGAAAACGATCTGGAGATGGTGACGCGTATCGCGCGGGCGATGGTCGGCCGGTGGGGGATGTCGGAGCGGATCGGCACGCTCTCGGTGCTCCCGCAGGAGGGCGACCCGCGCATGGCCGGCGTGTCTGACGGCCTGCTCGATACGGTCGACGAAGAGGTGCGCCGCATCACCGACGAGTGCTACGCCGAAGCGCGCCGGCTCCTGCGGGAGCACCGCGACAAGCTCGACGCCATCGTCGCCGCGCTGCTCGAGCACGAGAGCCTCGATGAGCCGGAGATCTACGCCGCGGCTGGCATTCCCCGGACGCACGCCACGGAGGCGCCGACGCCGCTGCCGGGGTAGGGGAGCGGAAGGGGAAGCCGTGCCGCACGCAACACGCGTCGGCAGACGGCACACGCGCGCGGTCTATACTGAAGGGCCGACGGTACCTCCTGCCCTGAGCGGTGCACGAACCGGAAGCGAGTCGAAGGGAGAGATGTCCGAGTGGTTGAAGGAGCACGCTTGGAAATCCACCTGGCCGTGCGCGATGGTGTGCTCTCGATTGCGATAACCGAGACGGATTCAGACGCTTAGCAGAAACTGCGTCACCGTCATCGATCCCCGTAAACCACTGTACTTCTCGCGAAATCGATCGAGCCACGTCACGGTTGCGTCACAGTCAACACGACCTTGAAGGAGCACGCGTTTTCGACGTGGGCGTTGATCGCGGCGCCTGTGGTGACGGCCCTTCGCGCCTGCCCAATCTGGGCACAGCCATGCCCAGTCTGGGCATGACTCCCTCGAAAGGGGCCAGTCGACCTTATCGACACATCACTTCGACATGTCGATCAAATCGCAAATCATCGACATGTTGCGAACGCTTTACGCCCCACCCAGTGTCCCGCGTTGTTCACGCAAACCGTGATGTTCACGATGTTGTGAACATAGGGGCTATCGTGAACATGACACTGCTCAGCCCAATCTGGCTTGGTCCGGGCAACCTGAAGGTCGGCGTGACCTCGTCCGTCACGGTATCCTGAGACAATACGTTCACGATGCCGATGGACTGGAAAACCCTCCTGAACCCCAACCGCCGTCGGCCGTCTACGATCACTGGCGACCATCGGGCAGAGTTCGAGCGCGACTTCGACCGCGCGGTCTTCTCAACACCGGTCAAGCGGCTGCAGGACAAGGCTCAGGTGTTTCCGCTGGAGCCACACGACGCGGTACGCACGCGCCTGACGCACTCGCTGGAGGTTTCGAGCGTGGCGCGCGGCCTTGGCAGGAAGGCAGCCAGCTGGTTGCTTGATCAGAAGGCGATCGAGCCGGGAATGGACAGGTCGATCGAGGCAATCGCAGCGACCTGTGGCCTGATCCACGATCTGGGGAATCCGCCATTTGGTCACGCCGGTGAAGACGCCATCCGTGATTGGTTCCGCCAAGGGAACCGCGAGGAAGTACTCCTGGCGCCGCTGAGCTCCAAACAACAGAAGCAAGACTTTCTGAAGTTTGAAGGCAACGCGCAGTCGCTACGGTTGGTAGCAAAGCTGCAGGTACTGGCGGATTACTACGGCCTCAATCTAACGTTCGGGACGCTCTCGGCGTTGGCGAAGTACTTGGCCTCTTCGGATCAGGCCGATGGAGACAGCAAGGATCGCGCGCGGCAGAAGCCGGGATTCTTCGCCTCGGAATCCGACATCGTCAAGGAAGTCAGAGAGGCTACTGGCACCGGCGAGGCGAGGAATCCCATCTGCTACCTCGTTGAAGCAGCAGACGACATCGTCTACCTTGCAGCTGACGTCGAAGACGCTGTGAAGAAGGGGGTGCTCTCTTGGTATCAGGTTGAAGAGGCGCTTCGCGACAAGAACGGCGACTCTGTGCGGGCGGCACTGGAGACACAGGCCAAGATACTCAAGGCGGGTCGGCCGGATGTGCCAGCGGGCCTTGAGGACGACATCAAGGCTGCAGCGTTCCGGACCGGAGCGATCGGCGTGATGGTCGAGGCTGCCTTCAAGGTCTTCGTAGCCAAGTACGAAGTCATCATGGCCGGCAAGTACGAAGGCGCACTCCTTCCAGACAGCGGCGCTACGGATCTGTCCGATTGCCTGCGAGCGTTGGGGAGAACGCGGGTCTACCCTACGCGTTCCACCCTCACGCTCGAGTTGATGCGCCGGAAGGTGATCGGCGATCTCATGGCTGTGTTCTG
>CAZHWA010000455.1:0-2627 GCA_964536175.1 uncultured Terricaulis sp.
CGCCGCGTTGTCGCAGTGCCGCTGCACGCGCACGTGCAGCGTCTTGGTTGAGCGCAGCAGCAGGAACGAATCCCAGGGCGCCGACACAGCGCCCACGGCGTTTTGGGTGAAGCGCAGGCGCTGCGCCAAGTCGTCGTCATTTGTGACCAGCACGCCGCCGATGACATCCGAGTGACCGCCAATATACTTGGTGCAGGAGTGACTGACGATATCCGCACCGAGCGAAAGCGGATTTGTCAGTACGGGCGTTGCGAATGTGTTGTCGACGACGGTTGTTGCGGCCTTGCTTTTGGCCAGCCGGGCAACCGCACCGATATCGATCACCTTCAGCAGCGGATTGGTCGGCGTTTCGATCCAGACCAGCCTGGTCTTGCTCGTGAAGGCGGCCTCCGCCGCGTTCAGATCGGTCATGTCGGCGCGCGTGTAACTGACGCCGAACTGCTTGAACACCTTGTCGAACTGGCGGTACGTGCCGCCATAGACGTCGTCCGAAAGCACGACATGATCGCCGGCCTGCAGCAGATGAATGCACGCCGCCTGCGCCGCAAGGCCCGAGCCGAACATCAACCCGTGCCGACCGCCCTCAAGCGAAGCGATATTCTGCTCGAGCGCTTTGCGCGTCGGATTCGACGAGCGCGCATAGTCGTAGTCTTCCTTGATGACGCCCGGGCTTTCCTGGACATAGGTCGAGGTCTGATAGACTGGAGTCATGATTGCGCCAGTCGTTGGGTCGGGCCGCTGCCCAGCGTGGATGCAGCGGGTGGCGAAACGCTTGTTGTGGTGCATTAGCGGCCCCTGTTCGCCAGATATTCGATCAAGTCGATCTTCGAGATGACGCCGACCACCTTCGAGGCGTCGACGACGATGGCGACGTGATCGGTGGCGAAGATGTGGAACAGCTCCTCGATTCGCGCCTTGGGATAAATTAGCCCCGCGATCGGCGAAGACACCGCATTCGCGCGCGCGTTCATGTCAAAGTCGCGCTTCTGCATTTTTGCCAGAATGTCACTCTCGTGGACGATGGCATTGAGCTTGCCGCGGTCGATCAGCGGAATCTGACTGACGCCGTGCTCGCGCATCAGCTCGACGATATCGAGCAGCGACGCATCGGCGGAGGCGGTGACCGGCTTCTGCGGCCGGCGCTTCAGGATGTCCTCAACGAAGCCCAGCTCCTGCTCGGTTTCGGTGAAACCATGCTGCTTCATCCACGCGTCCGAGAGGAACTTGGAGATGTAGCGGTTGCCGTGATCGGGCGCCACGGTGACGACGACCTTGCCGGGACCCAACTCCTTGGCGACCTCTATCGCCACATGCACGTTCGAGCCCGTCGAACCTCCGACGAACAGCCCCTCTTCCCGCACCAGCCGGCGCGCCATGACGAAGCTGTCGCGATCGTTGACCTGCCGCATATCGTCGACGACAGAGAAATCCATCGCCCGGCACTCGATGTCTTCGCCAATGCCTTCGACCATGTAGACATGCGCGGTCGGCAGCGTCTTGGTGTGGAACAAGTGGTAGTGGACCGAGCCTAGCGGATCGGCGCCGATAATCTTCACGTTCGGCGCGTGCTCCTTGAACCAGCGGCCGATGCCAGAGACCGTGCCGCCCGTCCCAGTGCCGCCGACGAACGCGTCGAACTTGCCGCCATCGGTGTCGTCGAAGATTTCTTTGCCGGTGGAGTGATAGTGCGCTTCGATGTTCCACTGCGAATGATACTGATCGACATAGAAGGCGCCCGGGGTTTCTTCGGCGATACGCTTGGCGACATTGACATAGTGTTCCGGGGAGTCGCCCGGCACGTCAGTCGGCGTGATGATCACCTCGGCGCCATAGGCCCGCAGCGAGTCCTGTTTCTCCTTCGACATCTTGTCCGGCATGGTGAAAATGCAGCGATAGCCGCGCACCGCCGCCACCATGGCCACGCCCTGGCCCGTATTGCCTGAGGTATTTTCGACGATCACTCCGCCAGGCTTCAGCAATCCTTCCTTCTCGGCCTGGTCAATGATGTAGACAGCCATGCGATCCTTGATCGAACCGGACGGGTTGAGATACTCGCACTTCAGCCAGACTTCTGCGGCGTCCTTCGGCACAACCTTGTTGAGCTTCACCAGCGGCGTGCGCCCGATGGCGGCGAGAATGTTGGGTTTCAGGTTCATGGCGGGGGTTTAGTGCGGCGCCGCCCGGAAGGCCAGCCCATGCTGCGGGGGGCTCCTGCTCAGGCGCCTCACGCGCGCCCCACGCGCTTGATTTCCCATTCCAGATCGATCCCATGCTTGGCCTTGACTGCTGCGCGAACCTCTTCGCCGAGCCCTTCAATGTCGGCGGCGGTGGCGTTGCCAGTATTTATCAGGAAATTGGCGTGCTTTTCGCTCACCTGTGCGCCGCCCCTGCGATGGCCCCGCATGCCGGCCTCGTCGTTCAGCCTCCATGCGGAGAGCTTCTCTCCTGCGGCGTTGAGGGGATTCTTGAAGGTCGAGCCGCCAGTTTTTTCTCGGATTGGCTGCGAGGCTTCTCGTCGAGCCGTAATCTCGTTCATGCGCGCGGCGATGGCTTCTGGATCGTCCGGCGAGCCCTGGAACGTCGCGTCGAGAAAGATCAACCCTTCCGGCAGTGCATTGCGCCGATAG
>CAZHWA010000456.1:0-2610 GCA_964536175.1 uncultured Terricaulis sp.
GTGCGCGGTGACGCCCCCTTTGACGCGTGCCATCGGTCAATCTCCGTCAGATTTAAGGTCAGTCGAGGCCGTACGGGGCCCAAGCCTTGACGCGCTTGGCGTCCGGCTCGGCCAACACCGAAGTGCCGCGGTTCTGACGGATGTACTTGCCGTTGTGGCTGATCAGGCGGTGGCGCTTGCCGGCGGCGCCGGCCTTCACCTTGCCGGACGCCGTGAGCTTGAAGCGCTTTTTCACGCCGCTCTTGGTCTTCATTTTCGGCATTTTGTCCTCCAGCGGGATCGGGCGCGCGCGGACGCACGCCAACAGGACCGCCACGGCATGCCGTTTCGCCGGGCCGTCCAGGAAGGCGGGGCCTGTAGCAGAGGGCCGGGTTCGGGGCAAGCTGGTCAACCGGAATACCGTATGGTTAAATTCCCGTCAGGGTAGAGCGATGGCGGTCCTCTGGACCGAGGGGCGCGCGATGACGGGCGACGATCTCATCCTTAACGTGGTTCTAGTGGTCGCTGGTGCGCTTGCGCAATTTCTCGTTTTCAAGCTCTTTCGAAATGCGACGACGCAAGTGGTGCTCACGATACTGGTCGGCATCTCCGTCGTTGCCGGCTGGTACTTCATCACCAAGCCGCAACGCGAACTCGCCGAAAGATGCGAGGCGCAATGGCCGGAGGCCGACAGCGAAAACACGGTCGCTCGCTATCGCGCTTTTATCGGCGGCTGCAGCGACAGTGAGTATGCCGCACGAGCGCGGGCGCGGATCGACGAGCTATGCGAGGCGGCGTGGGTAAGGGTGGCAAATCGCAGCAACATTGCGGCGCTCGAAAGCCATCGCCGCGAGTGCCATGATACGTTTTCAGCGCAAGAAGCGGCGCGCCAATCTTGCGCGGTGCGCTGGCAAAATGCCTCGAACGAGGATTCCGTCGAGAGCTACACCGAGTTTCGGCAGACCTGTACATCAGACGAATACCCCGTTGCACAGCGTGTATGCGGCGTGCGCTGGCGCGAAGCGGTGCAACGCGATAGCCTGGATGGGTATCGAGAATTTCAGGCGCAATGCAACGAAAGTCCCGACCCTGGCGAGCTGAACAGAAGAGTTTGCAGCGCGCGGTGGAGAGAAGCGGCGGCGCGCCATGACATCGCCTCTTACCGGGAATTTCTCAGCGCATGCGAGGGCAGCGGCGAGACGGCTCAGGCAGCGGCGAGCATCGCCGCGCTCTGCGATCAACGCTGGCACGCAGCGGAGGAAGCCGAAGACCTGCGGACGTATCAGACGTTCGCACAAGTCTGCCCCGACAGCCGTTTCTTTGCCGAAGCAACCGAGCGCATCAACACGCACTGCGATCGCCTTTGGCGACGTACGGATCGCGCCGACACTGTTGCGGAATACCGAGCATTCACCGCCGCTTGTCCAGGAACGCGGCACTGGGACCAAGCGCAATATCAGATTATTCGAGGTTCGGCCGACAAGATCACTCGAAACTACGCGCTCATCTACAATGGCTGCCAAATCTACGTTCGGCCCAATCTATCCCCAACGCGCCAGCAGGATGCAATCGACGACGCGACGCGGGAGTGCAGACGGCGCGCCGAGCGCGAACGGCGTGGCCCCGGGCCGAGCATCGGCGACACCATTCTCGCAGTCATCATCGGTGTCTGCGCCGCCGGCGGCTGCTAGCGGTTACAGGCGCCATCAATCGCGCTAATGATGGGAGAACGGTGGGAGACGGCCATGGTGCGGCAGCCAAAGGACTTGGCGGAAGCCAAGCAGATTTTCCGGGAGGAGCGGGCCAAGGTGCGCAACTCGCTCTCGGCCATTGCCGGCTCGCGGTGGCTGATGGCGATCCTGGCCAGTCTGACGCTAGCTTTCGGTGCGCACCTCGCCTACGCGCCCGCGCGGCTGCCGCCGATCCAGGGGCTTTCGCTGACACAAGTGGGTTTGCCGCCGGTCGATTTCGGCTTCCTTGGCGAGCAGGCGAGGGAGGCAGCGGCCGCGGCGGAACGCCAGGACGTGCGCGGTCAGGCGCAGCAGGCGGTGGCCCAAAACTCCAAGCGCGCGCCGCTCATCAACGCGATCGGGTTCGGGCTCGCGCTTGTGCTGCTCTTGCTCAACATGACCATCATGACCCGGCGCCGGCGGACAACGCGCGGCTAGCCGCGGCGAAAGCCAAAGCGATAGGCCGGGCGCGGGCCAAGCTCATCGCTCGGCCATTCCGCCCAAGCGCCGGGCGAAGCGGCGACGAATTCGACCGCGCCGGTCTCGGTCTGCAGCGTCTGGCCCAGCGTCAATTCGCGGTCGCGGCCCGCGACGAATGCACGGATGCGCAGCCGGCCTTCCCACAAGCACTGCGTGTTGCCGGGGCAACGGCTGTCTTCGATGACGGCGATCGGGCGCACGGTGAGACCGCCGCCGAGATCGGCACGCTGGCCATAGCCCGCCACCGCCACCCCATCGGCGTTCAGTTCTGCATCCAAACGTTCGAGTTGGTCCCGCACCTGCCGCGCCAGAGGCGACAGCTCGCGCGGGAGCACGGGCGACTGCGATCCAGGCGTAGGCTCAGGCGTGGGGGCAGACGCGGGCGCATATGCGCACGCACTCAGCATTAGCGCCGCACACA
>CAZHWA010000457.1:0-2609 GCA_964536175.1 uncultured Terricaulis sp.
GCCTGGCCGTGGAAATCGCGCTGATGTTGGCGGTGCTGGCGCCGCTGGCGGCGATGGCGCGCTTCGTCGACAAGCGCGCGCTGTCGAGCATCGGCTTTGCCGTGCGCAGGCTGCCCGACCTGTTCGTCGGCGCTGTGCTGGGCGCGCTCATCTTTGCGGCGCCGCTCGGCCTGCTCGTGGCGCTCGGCGCGGCCGCGTACGCGCCGGACTGGAGCGGCTTCAGCGCCGAAGCGCTCGGCCTGGGGCTGACGGTCTGTTTCGTCAATGTGGTGACGCAGCAGGCGCTGGTGCGCAGCTACATCTTCCAGGAGCTGTGGGCGAAGTACGGCGCCTGGCTGGCGACGGGCGTGACGACGGCCATGTTCGTCGGCCTGCACGCCGGCCCGATTTCGCAAGGGACGCTGGGCTTGATCGTCGGCGTCAACATCATGGTGGCGAGCTTGATGATGAGCCTCGCTTACGTGCGGACCGGAGAATTGTGGCTGCCGATCGGCATCCATTTCGGTTGGAACGGGCTGCAGGGGCCGGTGCTGAACATCAATGTCACCGGCGCCGGACTCGCGTTCGGCCATTGGCGTGTGTTCGAATTCGACGGCGAGCCGCTGCTCACAGGCGGAGCGTTGGGGGTCGAAGGCGGGCTGGTTGGGCTGATCGGGCCGGTGTTGGGACTGGCGATCGTCGCGTTTGCGTTCAAACAGCAGCCGACGCCAAGCTTCGTAGCTGCAGCGAAATAACTGGGCCGACCGCGATTTGATCTGAAAGCGGGCGCTGAGTTCTGCGCCGCAAACCGCGACCTTGCACCGGCAAGCGTAAACGCGCGTCGCGGCCTCATCCGGGGCAGCGCGCACGTGCATAACGACCGCGTGATCCGATCGTTCCTTTTTGGAACGGGCCTAGCGCGCCGGACGTAGCCGGAGGTCGTGACTGGAAACGAAAAACGCACCGCGGGGGCAGATGCGCTGCAGCGTTGTCAGCGCCTCAATCAGTTGGCGCAGCTGATTGCGAGCGATCTGGACCTCGAACGCATTGTGCAGACTGTCACCGACCTGGCCACGCAAGAATGCGGCGCGCAATACGGCGCGTTCTTCTACAACGTCGAGAACGAAAGCCGTGAGAGCTATCGGCTGTTCACGCTGTCGGGCGCGCCGCGCGAAGCATTCGAACACTTGGGTTTGCCGCGTAACACGCCAATCTTCGAGCCTACGTTTCGCGGCGCTTCGAGTGTGCGGGCCGACGACATCCGCGCGGACCCGCGGTTCGGCAAGAATCCTCCGCATTGCGGCCTGCCTGCGGGGCACTTGCCCGTCGTCAGCTATCTTGCGGTGCCGGTAGTCTCGCGTTCGAAGCGAGTGCTCGGCGGGCTCTTCTTCGCGCACGAAAAGGCTGGGCAGTTCGACCAGGATTGCGAAGATCTGATCGGCGCACTCGCAGCTCACGCTGCGGTCGCCATCGACAATGCACACCTGCACCGGCAGGCGCGGCTTGAGCTTGACCAGCGCAAAGCCGCCGAAGCGCGGCTGGAATTGCTGCTGAGCGAGGTGAAACACCGCTACAAGAACGCGGTCGCCACCATCCAGTCGATCGCGCGCCAAACCTTCCATGAGGCCGGCGCCGACGCGCACGAGCACTTTGCTGCGCGCCTCAACGCGCTGGGCAAGGCGCTCGATCTCTTGACCACCCGAGATTGGGACCGCGTGGCTGCGGCGGACGTGGTGATGCGCGCTCTGGCGCCGTTCGAGTCCGGCCAGCGCTTCACGATCGCCGGGCCAGAGGCCCCGCTTAACCCGGACACCTCGCTGGTGCTGGCGCTGGCGCTGCACGAACTGGCGACCAATGCGGTCAAGTACGGAGCGCTGTCGAATGGGCGGGGGCGCGTGGCGGTCTCCTGGGAGCACCCTGACCCCGAGCGCACGCGGTTGCGTTTTTGCTGGCAGGAGAGCGGCGGCCCGCCGGTCTCGCCTCCCTCCAAGAAGGGGTTCGGCACGACCATGATCGAACGCGTGCTCGGCGGCGCCCAGGGGACGGCGCTGCTGCAGTTCAATGCGGACGGCCTGCGCTGCACGTTCGAAGCGCCGATCTGAGCAATTTAGCCAGCTGGCGCTAATCGGCGAGGCGCAAGAAGCGTGCGGCGTTGTCGTGAAAGATGTCGCGCTTTTGCTCCGGCGTCAGGAAGGACGCGGAATCGACGGCTGCGACAGCCAGACCGATGGCGTCCGGCCAGGCCATCTGGTCGCTGCCGAACATGATGCGCTTGCCGAACCCGCGCGCGATCGCTTCGCGCAGGAAGGCGTGGAAACCGGCGCGTCCGGCTTCGCCGCCGATCCAGGAGACGGTCGAGATATCGAGATAGACCTGCGGGTATTGCTGCATCAGGTCGAAGGTTTCCTGCACCCAGGCGGCGCCGCCGTGCGCCAGCCAGATCCGCAAGCGCGGATGACGCACAAGCACCTCTTCGAGCAGCATTGGATTGCCGAGCGCCAAACGAAATGCCGGATACCCGCTGTAGGCTGTGCCGGGAAAACTCGTGCCGATGTGCAGCAGGACGGGCGCGCCGGTCTCTTCGGCAACGCGCCAGAACGGTTCGAGCGCGGGGTCTGCCGGCGCGAGTC
>CAZHWA010000458.1:0-2602 GCA_964536175.1 uncultured Terricaulis sp.
CGGGTGGTTGATCAAAAGGAACTCCATCACGCCTTCGCGCGCCTTCTTCACGACAGCGCTATTGGTGACGAGCTCGTTCAGCATGTCATCGCGGGGCGGGGGCAAATCTTTCACCTGCTGCGCGCAGGATGCGATGGGTTTCGGACCGGACTTGCCGCCAACCCTCACCTCAATGAGGCACATGCGGCAATTGCCGGCCACGGAGAGCCGCTCATGATAACAAAAGCGCGGAATCTCCGCGCCCGCGGCCTCGCAGGCCTGCAGCAGCGTCATTTCCGGAGGGACGTCGACTTCAACGCCGTCGACGAGAATCTTCGTCATATCCGAAACCGTTTCGCGCGCTCGCGCATGACCGATTTATGCCGTCGCCGCAAGTGGTCGAAACGTCCGCACCGCCAAGCGCTTAGGCCAACGTGCTGCACCGCTCGAAACACCCACGCGATCGAGCGCAGAGCGCCTTCGCTCATACCGCCCTGCCCGCCCGTCAGGGTGCGGTAAATTACTGACAGACAAGGATTTTCTGTGGAACGTCGGCAATCGAACCGGGTTTATCCTGCAAGGGCGGACTACACAGGAGGCATGCTCATGCCGAACAACCCACAAAATCCCAACCAGGAACGGGAACGCGAACGCCGGGCGCAGCCGGGCCGTCAGGACGACGAACGTCAGGACATGCGCCCCGATCGCGACAACGAACGCCGCGAAGACGACACCCGGCGCGATCGCCGTCAGTAAGTCCGAATAGCTAATTTGAAACGGAGCGGCTGGCGCCGCTCCGTTCTTGTTACAGCTTGGTCAACGCAGCTTCGCCAACGACCGTGATCCACTCCCGCACCCGCCAGGCCTTCACCACCCCTTGCGTGACGTAGGGGTCGGCGCGGGCAAACGCCTCGGCGACAGCGGGGCTCTCGCCCTTGAACAGCAATAGACCGATTGGCGGTTCACCCCCCACAGCGCCGCCGAGCTGAAGTTCGTCACGCGCCGCCGAGGCGCGCGCCAACTCCAGGTGCGCTGGACGATGGGGAGCCCGGCGTTGCGCATAATCAGCTTCGTAGTCGTAAAACAACAGGAAGTGCTTCATCGGCGTGCCTCATGGTCGCATTGACGCCAACACCTTACGCCCATCGCGTCTCACCTGCACAAGTCGAGGGCCGAAACTGAGATTCCTGCCGCTCACCACGCGCACCAGCTCGTGCAGAGGTTTGACGGCTTCCTCGAGAGGTCGCGACACGAACAGCTCAGCCACCAACAGGCCCTCGCTCTCCAGTCCCTCCGGATCCAGTCCGCGCCGCTGCAGCAGGTCGAGCACCTGACTGGCCTCCTCCTCGTCCCGGAAACGCCGTTGGACGAACGCCGCGGAGCTGAGTTTTTCGGTCTGCAAACCGAAGCTGGCCAGATGCTGTGCGATAGGCTCGTAATCGAACATGCGAAGGCAAAATGAAACGACCCACGGCGTGCGCTCGCTGGCCTCCAGCAAACAGTCGAACGTCTTTTCCGTGACGTAACCCACGGCGCCGGTCGAGATAATCATATCGGCGCCGGCCAGTTTGCGGCGGATCGCATCCGATGGGGTCTCGCGCTCGAAATCGAAGGCGATGCACTCATCGGCCAATCCGACTTCGCACGCATAATCGACCGCCGGTTTAGACACGTCCACGGCGATGATCTTCTCGGCTTGGGTAGGCGGCCACGAGTGAAAATATTGCCGGTCGTATTCGCGCACCTGCGCGGACGTCAGCGTCATCATCTCTCGCCGGGCGTAGCGCCGCCGTAACATGTCGAACGACAGCGGATAGCGAAACAGCGCGGCGTTTATGCCGTACGACGAACCGAGATCGACAATGTTCGCCGCTCTGCCCCTCTGCGCGCGGAGCGCAGCGGCGAGCCGTCGGAATATGGGTCTGGCAAGATCCGGGATCGAGTAGTCCAAAGATCCCAGTACCGAAAAGTAGTCTCTCGGATCTTCCTGCGAATAGAGGTCGTCGAATGACGCCTTGGCGTCATTTGCGTCATGCATCTGCTTACTCCTTTATCGAGCGAAGCGACAAACCGCAGGAATCCCGCTTCGCACGGGGCGGGGCGCGCCCGTGACAAACGCCCAGTCCTCCTCTTTGGGAACACGGCTCCGTTTTATGCCTTTACGAGGCTCGACGCAAACGCGGCCTACTCCGCGGCCACCGCGCGCACCTGGTGCACGCCCTTGGCCGCGCGATAGCGATCGATACGTTGCTCAATCTCGCCGCGGAAATGGCGGATGAGGCCCTGGATCGGCCAGGCCGCTGCGTCGCCGAGGGCGCAGATCGTGTGGCCCTCGACCTGCTTGGTGACGTCGAGCAGCATGTCGATCTCGCGCTTCTGCGCCTGCCCGACGACGAGGCGCTCCATGACGCGCCACATCCAGCCGGTGCCCTCGCGGCACGGCGTGCACTGGCCGCAGCTCTCATGCTTGTAGAAGTGCGACAGCCGCTCGATGGCGCGGATCACGTCGGTCGATTTGTCCATGACGATGACCGCCGCGGTTCCGAGTCCGCTCTGCACATCGCGCAGGCTGTCGAAATCCATCAGGATATCGTCGCAGATGCTTTTCGGCAGCAGCGGCACC
>CAZHWA010000459.1:0-2595 GCA_964536175.1 uncultured Terricaulis sp.
GTCATGAACACGCCGATCCTGGGCTCACTGTTCCGCTCGCGCGACTTCGTCAACAGCGAAACCGAGCTCGTTATTATCGTGACGCCCTACCTGGTGCGCCCGACCAGCCCGGAAAACCTGCGCACGCCGGCCGACGGCTTCCGCAATCCGAGCGAAAGCGAAAGCCTGCTCACCGGCCGCCTCAATTCTCTGTACCGCGCTCCGCGCGGCAGCGGCGAAGGCGACCAAGCCATGAGTCTGCAAGGTCCGCACGGACACGTGATCGAATGAGACGCGCCATGAATTCCCGCCTGCCCCTTTTCGTGCTCGGCCTTACGGCGCTCGGCGCCTGCGCCAGCGTGCCGCCGCCACCTGCAGACATGCACCCGACGCCGACGACGGCAGACCTGCACCGCATCCACGTGACGGAAAGCTCCGAACGCATCGAGGTGCCGGTGTCGAGCGGCGACGTGGCGCTGTCGGGCAGCGACCGCGCCCGGTTGAACGCATTCGCCGGCGGCTATCTGCGCTACGGCCACGGCGCACTCGTTCTCAGCACGCCGTCAGGCGGCGCCAACGCGGACGCCGCTTCCCTGCTCGCGAACGAAACGCGCCGCGCGCTGGTGGACGCAGGCGTGTCTTACGCCGCCGTCGCCGGGTCGAGCTACGACGCTTCGGGCCGCAGCGATGCGCCTATCGTCGTCTCCTTCGCCCGTTATGAAGCGCACGCGCCGGACTGTCGCCCGCTGTGGGAACAGGATCTGGCGCACCAGAGCAATAACCAGGCGTGGGAGAGCTTCGGCTGCGCCACGCAAGCAAACCTGGCCGCGATGGTCGAGGACCTCGCCGACCTGTTGCGGCCGCGCGCAGAAGACCCGCGCGATTCCGGCCGGCGCGACACGGTCATGGACGCCTACCGCGCCGGCGAACAGACGCACGCGCCGCGCTCCAGCGACGAGCGCATCGCTATCAGTAACGCGGTGCAATAGGGCCAAGCGAGCATGAGCAATCCCGATCCCGCCTGGAGCCTCGACAAGGAAGAGGACTTCGTCCTCGAAGAGGACGATACGTTCGGTCTGGGCGACCTAGAGGGCGTCGAGGATCTGCCTCCATTCGACGCTACGCCGCCCGCCAACGAAAGCGCTCCGCCCCTGGCGAACGAAGATCCGTTCGGACTGACGGTCCCGCCGCCGGCTATGGACGCAGCTCCGCCGGCGCGCGGCGAACTCCGCATCACCGAACAGCCAGTGCCGCGGATTACGATCCATGCAGCCTGTGACCGCCCGGAGATCGCCGACATCGTCTCGGGCATCGCCGCCGACCGTCGCTTGGCGCGTGCGGAGATAAGCGTGGAGTCCGGCGGCATCGAATCCGCCATCTCGCGCTTTGCCGCGCAAGCAAGCCCGAACCTGCTCATTCTCGATACGCTGATGCAGGGACAGGCGATGCTGCACACGCTCGACCGCCTCGCGCAGGTGATCGAACAGGGCACAAAGGTCGTCATCATCGGCGCCGTCAATGACATTGCCCTCTTCCGCGAGCTGATGGCGCGCGGCGTCAGCGAGTACATCGTGCCGCCGCTGCAGCCGCTCGACCTGATCCGCACGGTCTGCGGACTCTACGTCAATCCGGACAAGCCCTTCGCCGGGCGGGTGATCGCCGTCATCGGCGCCCGCGGCGGCATCGGCGCGTCGACCATCGCGCACAACATCGCCTGGTCGATCGCAGAGCGGCAGGAATCCAGCTCCACCTTGCTCGATCTCGACTTGTCGTTCGGGACCGCCGCACTCGACTTCAACCAGGATCCGCCGCAATCCATCGCCGATGCGCTCATGGCGCCCGATCGCGTCGATGACGTGTTCCTGGAGCGTGTCACCACCAAGCAGACGCAGCGCCTGCAAATGCTGACCGCGCCCGCGACGCTGGAACGCGAATTCGAACTCGACCCGCAGGCCTACGAGACTGTGATCGAGCGCGTGCGCCGCACCAATCCTTATGTTGTGCTCGACCTCCCGCACGCCTGGACGTCCTGGGTGAAGCACACCCTGCTCGCAGCCGACGACGCCATCATCGTCGCAGGGCCGGATCTGGCGAGCCTGCGCAACACCAAGAATATCATGGACCTGCTGAAGGCCATGCGTCCGTACGATTCGCCGCCAACCGTCGTGCTATCCATGGTCGGCGTGCCGAAGCGGCCGGAGATTCCCTTCAAGGATTTCGCCGAAGCGCTGGGCGCCGAGCCGGTCGCGGCCATTCCATTCGATCCGCAATTGTTCGGAATGGCCGCCAACAACGGTCAGATGATCGGCGAAGTGGCGCCACAGTCGAAGACCGCGCTCGCGCTCGACGCGCTCGCCGCCTCGCTCACGGGCCGCAAACCGGCTGAGCCGAAGAAAGCGACCCTCGCCGACAAGATTCCGTTCCTGAAGCGTTAGGGGCCTAGATGTTCGGAAAGCGAAGTGTAGGCGATGCTCCGAACGCTGCGCCAGCAACGCCTGCCGCGCCCGTAGCGCCGGCAGCCTCGGCGGCCGCAAGACCTGCGCCGCCGGCAACGCCGCGTGCGCCGGCCGCCGCTGCGCCGCGCCCCGCGCCCGTCCCGGCTGCCGCACCGCGCTC
>CAZHWA010000460.1:0-2589 GCA_964536175.1 uncultured Terricaulis sp.
CGTCCCGCGTCCGCTCTTGGGCGCCGCGCCGCTCCGCGCGCGCGCTCGCTCAGAGGCGACCGGTTCCGCAAGCGAGTTTAACGCGCCGCCCGCGCTAGTGACGCGTTAGCCGAATTGCGCGATTCTCTGCGGCGATGATTCGCCCAAAGGTGCGACTGCCGCCCTCAATGCAACGCGCGGCGGCCGCGCGCGCAAAACCCAAGCGTCGCTTCCCGCAGATCGATCAGCGGATCGCGGCGCTGGGCGCGTGCGCGCTGGTCGCCTTATTGGCCGTTGTGGCCATTCAGCTGTTCGGCGATCCGAGCGCGGCCGGCCCGCGCCGTGTGCTGTCGCTGGCGCCAACCGACGCTGCGGCAAGCGCACCTCGCGTTTCGTTCTCCGATGCCGCGGAGGAAGGATTCGAACTCGAGCGGTACTTGGTCGAAGAGCTGCCCTATTCCGGCGAGATCGGCGAGATCGACGCCAACGGGGAGTTGCGGGTGGCCGTGGTCGAAGCCCCGCCCAGCGCGGGTGGGCCTGCGCGCACGCCGCTGCCGCGGGCGCCGCTGCCCGGGCTGTTCGAGCGCGGGTCGAATGGCCCACTTCCGATCGTCGCCGCCAACGGACGCACTCCGGCGCAAGCTTATGCGCGTCCGTTTACGCCGCGGGCCGAACGGCCGATGATCGCCATCGTCATCGGAGGCCTCGGCTTCAACGCTCGCACGACGACGCAGGCGATCGAGGAGCTGCCGCCGGAAGTGACCCTGTCGTTTGTGCCTTACGCGGACAACCTGCAAAGCTGGATCGATCGCGCCCGCGCCCACGGACACGAAGTGCTGCTCGAATTGCCGATGGAGCCGTTCGACCCCGACGCCGACGATACAGGGCCACAGACTCTGCTGGCATCCGCACCGGCGCAGCAGAACATCGCCCGGCTTGAGCAACTGCTTTCCCGCGGCGCCGGGTATTTCGGCGTCACCAATTATCAGGGCGCACGTTTCGCGACCTCGGCCCAGGCCTCGGCGCCCGTCGTGCAGGCGCTGCGTCGTCGCGGCCTTGCCTTCGTGTCCTCCGGCATCGGCCAACGCACCGCGCTCAGCATCGAGGCTCATCGCGCAGGCTTGCCCGCAACCGCTGCCGATCGGCTGATCGACGTGCGTCAGGAAGCCAGCGCTATCGACGATCAATTACTCAATCTTGAGGCGCTGGCGCTGCAAAATCGAAGCGCAATCGGCGCGGGTTTCGCGTATCCCGTGACCGTGGAGCAAGTTCGCCGCTGGTCCGTGGACATCGCCTCGCGCGGTTATCAACTGGCGCCAGCGTCGGCCGTGCTCAACGCACGCGCCACGCGCCGATGACAGAGCAGAAAGATCCCAGACGCTATCGCCCGAATGTCGGCCTCGCGCTGTTCCACCGCGAGGGCCTCGTTTTCCTGGGCAAACGTTACGGTGCGGAAGGCCCCTATCAGTGGCAGATGCCGCAAGGCGGCGTCGACCGCGGCGAAACCACTGCGCAAGCGGCGTACCGCGAACTTGAGGAGGAGATCGGCGTTCGGGCCGAGCACGTCGATATGCTCGAAGAAACGTCAGACTGGCTCTATTACGATTTCCCCATGGACGTGCGCGCGAAAATGAGACAGCGCGGGCGCAATCTCGGCCAGCGTCAGAAGTGGTTCGCCTTCCGCTTCAAGGGGCGTGACGCGGACATCAGACTGGATACGCACACGCCCGAGTTCGGCGATTGGCGCTGGGCCCCGCTCGAAACAGCGCCGGAATTGGTGATTCCGTTCAAGCGTGCTACCTACGAAGAAGTGGCGCGGCGCTTTAAGAAATACAGCGTGGGGGTGTCGACATGATTGTTCACAGCAAGGATGCGGCGCCGCTCGCATGAAGCGCGCAGCTATTGCAACGCCGGTCGTGTTCGTGCACGGCGCATTCTGCGGCGGTTGGGCTTTCGACGCCTTCCGCGAGCCGTTCGAGGCGGCTGGCTTCGAGACGCACGCGCCCAACCTGCCCCATCACGAACGCGGCGCCGATCTTGACCAGCTCGCACAAGCGGGCCTCAAAGACTACGCACACGCCATTGTTCACTATGCGCGCGGGTTACGCGCTCCGCCCGTCCTGGTCGGTCATTCGCTGGGCGGACTCGTCGTGCAGCTGGCGGCGATCCAAGCCGATGTCGCCGGTCTCGTTTTACTTGCGCCGTCGGCGCCGTGGGGCGTGCCGCCGACGACGCTCGACGAACATGGCCATCAGTTTGGCCTGACCTTGCTCGGCGATTATTGGCGCCGGCCAATCCCTCCCGACTACCGCGTCGCGCGCTCGACAACGCTCGACCGGCTGACTCGCGAGGACGCGCGGCGCGCGTTTGCACGGTTCGTACCCGAGAGCGGGCGCGCGATCCGCGAAGCGGTGCAATGGTGGAGCGACCATTCGATGGCGAGCCAGGCGCCGGTTTATCGCATCGACGCGCCGGTTCTGGGCGTCGCCGGCGGCAAGGATCGCGTGAATCCGCCGTCCACCGTCCGTCGCGTCATCGCGCGGTTTCCCAACGGCCAAGCGCATTTTCATGAGTTTTCCGAGATGAGCCATTGGCTCGTCGGCGAGGCCG
>CAZHWA010000461.1:0-2583 GCA_964536175.1 uncultured Terricaulis sp.
ACGCATAGAGCCAGCGCAGAGCATCGAGGGCCGCAGGGTGGAACGTGGTGGCGTGCGTTTCGTCGGATCTGTGTACGAAATTCAAGGTCGCTTTGTCGGGCGCGGCGGCGATCGCAGCGCGGACCATGGCGACGCCCTCGCGCATCGTGCCGCCTTCCTGGGCGATCGACATGTAGATGCGCCGGTCTGACGGTGCGTGCGCGCGCAGCCGCTCGGGCGCCGTGCGCGCGAAGTTGCGGTCGTCCCACCATAAGCTGGGGCTGACTGCCACATAATCGTCGAAGAGGCTGGGCTCGGCGAGGAAGGTGTCGATGACGAACAGTCCCGCCAGCGACTCCCCCATCACCGCACGCCGGTCGCCCGCACGGTAACGTGCTTCGATGAACGGAATGACCTCGTTACGCAGAAAATCGCGAAACGTGCTTGAGCCGCCGGCTTGCGGAAATGCCTGCCGGTAGCGCGCGCCGCTGGCCGGCGGGGTCAGCTCTGCGAGGCGCACGCCGGTTTTGACGCCGACGATGATGAGCGGTTCGTACGTCCAGCTGAGGGCGCCGAGTTGGCCTAGTCCGGCGATGTGCGGGAAATCCTGATCGACCCCGCCATCGATCAAATAAAGTACAGTGTGCCGGCTTTCGCTTTCCGCGTAGCCCGGGGGGATCCAGACATTGATTTCGCGGTCCTCGTTCAGCGTCCGCGAGTGCAGGGTATAGCTCTCACCGAGCGGAATGGCGCGCGGCGCCTCGCGTGCCGCCTCACCAGGCGTGTCGATGCTGGCGCAAGCGCAGAGAAACAGGACCAATACGGCGGCGAGTGACTTCATGGTGTAACCGGATCGTTCTCCAAACGAGTACGATAGCGCCGGCTCCCCGCGACCGTGCGTCCGTCGTCGAATACGATTTCCACATCCCCGCTGGGCGTCGGCTTGATGGCGGCGATGCGGCCGCGGTTGACGATGCGCGAGCGGTGCACCCGGGCAAATCCTCGCGCTGCGAGGCGCGGCGCCCAGCTCGCAAGCGTGCCGCGCACCAGATGCGTGCGCGCAGCCGTGTGGAATTCGACGTAGTTTCCGGCAGCCTCGACGAAGAGAATGTCGCCAGGCGCCAGGAAAACGGCGGTGGCGCCGTCGCGGATTTCGATGCGCTCGTCGGCAGGTGGCGTGGCGGCGGCTTGGCGCCGCGCTTCGATGTACTGGAAGACCCAGTAGGTTGCGGCGATGGCGCCATAGACCAGGACGTCCTTGCGCCACTCATAGAGCAGGGTGATCGCCACGCCTTGGTCGAAGAACCCGTACCGGGCGCCGGCGGCCCAATAGGCGGTTTCCCGCAGCACCCAGATGGTCAGCACATGCGCGGCGGCAAACGGAACCGTGAGGCCCAGATGGATGAGAGCATGCCCAAGGAGGTTGGTCCGGAACGGCCAGCACCGGACGGTCCGCCCGATCAAGGGGGCGAGCCCAACAATCACCAGCGCGCTGGTGCTTTCCCACAGCACCGGCTCGATCCAGTGGTCTCCGGCGCCCTCGATAATGCCCGAGGTCGCGTTGACCAAAGCGACCGCGCATCCCACCATGGCGACCGTGAGCCAGGCCCCGACCCGAAAGCGAGCCCTGCCGTTCGTCCCTGTTTCGCCGCCGCTGGCCACTTCGGGGTCCCCGTTCGTCCCAGCTGGCCGCCGGGCGCGGCTTGAGCGTAGCGGTGAAGCGCCTGACGCGGAAGAAGCGGGGGCATGACAGACCGCCGCTACGACCTCGATTGGCTCCGCATCTTGGCCTTTGGGATTTTGATCCTCTACCACGTGGGCATGTTCTACGTGTCGTGGGACTGGCACGTGAAGTCGAGCCGGGCCAGCGATGCGATCGAGCCGCTCATGCTGCTGGTGAACCCCTGGCGGCTGACCCTGCTGTTCCTGATCTCCGGCGTGGCCACCCGTTACATCGCCGACAAAATGAACCTGGCGCGGCTTACCGCTGCGCGCATGGGCCGGCTGTGGCCGCCGCTGCTGCTGGCGATCTTCGTGATCGTTCCGCCTCAGACCTATTACGAGATCGTCGAAGCCGTGCGCGCAATGCCGGCGGATGTCGCCGCCGCTTACGCGGGCGCCACCGACAATTTCTACCTCCGTTACGTTACTGCCTCGGGCAATTGGTGCGGTCCGGATGGCTGCCTCATTACCCCGACCTACAACCACATGTGGTTCGTCGCCTATCTCATCGTCTATACGCTGCTGCTCATTCCGCTCTTGCCGCTGTTGCGGCGCATCCCTGCAGCTGCGGACCGGCTGATTTCGGGCATCGGCTTCATCCTCACGCCATGGCTGTTTATGGCGGTGCTGCGGCTGACCCTGTTCCCGATGTTCGGAGAAAGCCACAACGTATTCGTCGACGGTTATCTGCACGTCCTCTATCTGTCGGTGTTTCTGTTCGGCTTCGCGATCGCCAAGCACCAGCCCTTTTTCGAGCGTTGTCTGCAATGGCGCTGGGCTGCCCTGGCGGTTGCGCGCGCGTGCTGGGCTTCGCGCGTCGTCTATTACGCCGCCCATCCTGACGGCCTCGAACCCTCACAGGGGTTGCGCCGGACCATGCGA
>CAZHWA010000462.1:0-2582 GCA_964536175.1 uncultured Terricaulis sp.
TTCAAAACCATGCCCGATAACATCCGGCGGCGAGACGCCGCTACGGGCGATCGGTGCGCATGATGGATGATGGAGGCTTTGGGTTGGGTTTCGACCGTTGCTCGTCGGGCAGGATAAAATCAATTCGGGGCTGGCCACCCTTTGACCTATGGCCTTCTGCGGCGTACAAAGGAGCATACGTCGTGCGGGCGTCTGCCAGAGAGTGGCCCTCGCAAGGGGGAGCCGTGAATCGAGTCAGGCCTTAACCGGAGCAGCTCTAAGCGGGGTACTCTTGTGCGGGGGCCGCTCCCTGGCAGACGCCCGGCGCGATGCGAAATTGACGGCCGCCCCGCGCGCAGGTAATCTGCGACCCGCTTCGCCTCCTCCGGGCGAAGGGCTTTCGCTTCTCTTTGGGCGCTATCGCGGCATCATGGCAAAAAAATCCTCTTCTCGCGCATCCGCCGATTCTGGCGAGCCTCAAAGCCCTAAACCGGCCGAATACGTCGTTGTCGCTCGCCGCTATCGCCCCCAGTCGTTTGAAGAACTGGTCGGCCAACCCCAGGTGGCGCAGGCTATGCGCAACGCCATCGCCACCAATCGCGTTGGCCACGCCTATCTTTTCACCGGGGCGCGGGGCGTGGGCAAGACTTCCACCGCCCGGATTTTCGCCAAGGCCCTGAACTGCCAGAAAGGCCCCACGGCCACTCCCTGCAACGAATGTGACATCTGCCGCAGCATCGCCAGCGGCGAAGACGTGGACGTGCTGGAGATCGACGGCGCCAGCAATCGCGGGATCGACGAAATCCGCCAGTTGCGCTCCAACGTGAATGTGCGCCCCAGCCGAGCGCGGTTCAAGATTTACATCATCGACGAAGTCCACATGCTCACCAACCAGGCCTTCAACGCCCTGTTGAAGACGCTGGAGGAGCCGCCTGAGCATGTGAAATTCATCTTCTGCACCACTGACCCGGAAAAAATCCCGATCACGGTTCTCTCGCGGTGCCAGCGGTTCGACTTCTCGCCCGTCAGGACCGACGCCATCATGGAGCGGTTGCGGCACATCGTCGAGTCGGAAGGGGTTCAGGCCGAGCCGGAAGCGCTGCAACTCCTCGCCCGCCGGGCGGCTGGCTCCATGCGCGACAGCCAGTCGCTCCTGGAGCAGCTTCTTTCATTCTGCGGCGAGAAAATTACCGCCGACGACGTTCACGCCATGCTCGGCACCGCTCGCGGCGGAGCGCGCGATCGGCTGGCGTCGCATATCCTCCAGCGGAATGCGGCCGGGGCCTTGGCCGAGGTCGATCGGGCCTTGGGCGAAGGAGTGGACGCCGGGCAATTGGCGGAGCAGCTTCTCGGCTACTTCCGCGACATGATGGCCGCCTCCGTCGGATGCGGCGAGGAGTTGATGCTCCACACCCTCTCCAGCGATTATCCCAAGCTGGCGGCTGCGGCCGGTTCGATGGGGTTGGAGACCATCCTGGCGGTGGTGCAGATTCTCGATCAAATGGTCGTGCGCATGCGCCAGAGCACGCATGGCCGGGTGTTGCTGGAAATGGCGGTCGTGCGCTCCTGCAACCTGGAAGGCCTGGACGAGCTATCGTCGCTCGTGGCCCAGTTGCGAGACGGCGCCCCAATGAGCAGCGCGCCTCCCGCGACCGTCAAGCCGCGCGCCGCAGCGCCGGCGCCTGCGGCTGCGCCGGAAAAAAAAAGCGCCGAGGGTAACGGAAGATCCGCACTACCATCTACGGAACCCTCCTCGCTGCCTGCTCCCGATGTGGAGTCTCTTTCTGAGGAGCCGGAAACGGGCCAAGGACCGCTCACTCCCGAGAACGCCGGTGCGGTCTGGCGGCAAGCGCTCGGCCTTTTGGAAGGCCTTACCCGCACCTTTGCGGGGTACGCCGCCGCGGTAGCAACTTCTGCGCCAAACAGGCTGGTCGTCGTTTTTCCCGAGAACTATAATTTCCAAAAACAACAATGCGAACGGCCTGAGCATCGACAGAAAATCGAGCAGGCTTTGCGGTCTGTTGTTGGCACGCCGATTGCACTGACGCTGGAAGCGACTGCTCCAGCGCGCCAGGAAGTGCAAGAGGCTCCGCGGCGGGTGGTTTCGCGTCACCAGCGCATCGCGGAATTGCGTTCACATCCCTTGGTCAGTGAAGCGATTCGGGTGTTTGATGCGGAAATCCTCCGCGCCGATTGAACCGCGAGGTTCAACGCAGGGTGGACTGGTTAAGGAGGCGACCTGGTCAACTGCCTGGTCAGCCATCCATCGGCTCCCGAGCCGACGAACATCATTACGAGCAAGATTTAGACCTTAAGGAGTTTTTTGCGTGTTTAAAGGAATCGCGAGCTTCGCCTCCCTGATGCGTTCCGCGCAGCAAATGGGTGGGAGGATGCAGGAGATGAATCAGCGCTTGCGGGAGGAGCGCGTCACCGCTTCGGTCGCCGCCGGGATGGTCGAGATCGAAGCCAATGGCGTAGGCGAGGTGTTGCGATTGAAGATCGACCCGAAGCTCCTGGAGCGCGGCGAGTTGGAGATGCTGGAGGATTTGATCCCGGCCGCGGTCAATGAAGCCCTGGCTAAGGCCAAACAGCTCCATGTAGAC
>CAZHWA010000463.1:0-2581 GCA_964536175.1 uncultured Terricaulis sp.
GGTCTTGTGAAGGACGGCGCTGATCTTGAGCGCCTCGTCGGCGGTGATGGCCGAGAAGTCCGCGGCGTCCGTGAACGCGGTTTGAACGCCCATCGCCTGCAAGTGCCGGTTCAATGTGCAGTCGGCGCGCATTTCCACCTTCGGCAAGGTGAGGTCGAGGCGTGGACGCTCGGCCTCCGCGAGCTGCCCCATCCAGGCCGTCAGATTGGCCCCGGTGAGTTCTCGCTCGAAATTGGCAAGACCAGTGCGTTCGCGCGGCAGGAACACGGCAAGCGCAAAAGCGCCGCCATCGTAATCGAAATCCGCGGCCTGAAAGGTCGGCGTTTCGAAATAGCGCGCGTTGGTCAGCTGACGCATGAGACGCGCCGGCACGTGGCTTTCGGCGCCGGTGTAGAATTCGCCGTCCCGCGTGCTGTCGGCCGAGAACTGGTCGCGCCACTTGCCCTTGAAATAGACCGCGTTCGTCAGCACGAGCCGGCGCAGCGGATCCGGAGTCGAGATGATTTCCGGAATGCGATCCCGCGTCTCGCGCGCCGCCCACTGATTGATCTGGCGCAGCGCCGCCGTCTGATTGGCGATGAAGGGCACAGGTTCGATCGTTCCGCCCATCACATCGCGCACCATACGCGCATATTCATCGCGCAGCGACATGGTGCGCTCCACCCAGGCCGCGTTCGCCACGGTGAACTCGCTGCCTCCGGTTTGCGCGCGCAGCGCATCGGCCAGCGCCCGCGTCTGCTGCGCTTCGGTTTGCGCCGACGCATCGAAACCGAACACGCGCGCAATCTCGGCGCCGGTTTCGCCGGCGGCGCCAGGATACAAGAGCGCAAACGCGCTCGCCACGCTGTAGGGCGAGACGAACTGGTTGCCAGCTTCGCCCGCCACCGCCCGATAAAGTGCGGTATCGAAATCGGAATCGGACGGATCCACAGTCACTGGCCCTGTGGGCGTCTCCGGTGTGGATGGCTGCGGCCCGGCGCAGGCGCACAGAGCCAACGCCGTGGCGGACAAGAGCAAGGAGCGGCGATGCATAGAACCCTCCGCAGGCGATACGGACCGGAGAACGAGCTCAGCAGCAGATCACGGCGCATCTTGGACCGCTAGCCCTTCCGCCGCCAAGTCGAACCGCTTGGGCCGTCCATCACTTCGACACCGCGCGCGGCGAGTTCGTCGCGGATTCGGTCGGCGGCGGCGAAATCCTTGGCCGCGCGCGCCGCGACGCGTTCTGCGACCAGCGCGTCGATCTCAGCGGCCCGTTCGCCGAACGATGCGCGGAACCAGCGCTCGGGATCGTTCTGCAGCACGCCCAGGAGCCGGCCGGCGGCCAGCAGGTCCGCCTTCGCCTGCGCCTGCTCGGCCGGTTTTTTCGCTGTGTTGGCGGCGGTGGCGAGCGCAGACAGTTCGGCAATCGCCGCCGGCGTGTTGAGATCGTCGGCGAGCGCCGCCAGGAAGGCGCCCGGCGGTTCGCCGGCCTCGGCTGACGCGTCCTTCAAACGCAGCAGCGCGCCGTAGAGCCGGTCGAGCGAAGCCTGCGATTGCTTGAGAAGATCGTCGCCCCAATCCAGCGGCGCGCGATAATGCGCCGAGAGCAGCGCCCAGCGCAGCGTTTCGCCTTGCCACCCCTCATCCAAGAGTTCGCGCACGGTGACGACGTTGCCAATCGACTTCGACATCTTCTCGCGCGCCATGTTGAGCATGCCGTTGTGCAGCCACACGCGCGCCAGCGGATGGCCGTGCGCCGACTCCGATTGGGCGATCTCGTTCTCGTGATGCGGAAAAATGAGATCGAGCCCGCCGCCATGAATGTCGATGGTTTCGCCGAGCTGGGCGGCGATCATCGCCGAGCATTCGATGTGCCACCCAGGCCTGCCGGCGCCGAACGGCGCTTCCCAACTCGGCTCACCGGGCTTGGCGCTCTTCCACAGCGCAAAGTCGGATGGGTGGCGCTTGTCCTCCTCGCCCTCCACGCGTGCGCCGGCCTGAAGCTCATCCTGCGCGCGGCGGGACAGCTTGCCGTAATCGTCGTCGGCCGCGACCGAGAAATAGACGCCGCTGCCCACGACATAGGCTGCGTCCTGGTCGATCAGCTTCTGAATGAGCGCGATCATGTCCTCGACATGCTCGGTCGCGCGCGGCTCGAACGTCGGCGCCAGTACGTTGAGCGCGCTCATGTCTTCGCGATAAATGCGCGCGAACTTGTTGGTGACGACGTCGATGGGAACGCCAGCTTCGGCTGCGGCCCTTATGATCTTGTCGTCGATGTCGGTGTAGTTGGAGGCGTAGAGCACTGCCTCTTCGCCGTAGGCGTGCCGCAGCAGGCGGAACAGCAAGTCGAACACCACCGCCGGGCGTGCATTGCCGATATGGGGATGATTATAGACCGTCGAGCCGCACACATACATCGTCACCCGCTTGGGATCGGCAGGCGTGAACGGCTCTTTCTTCCGCGTCAGCGTGTTGGTCAGCGCAATCTGCATTCCCATAACCTTACGTGAGCCCTGGCGGTCCGCGCAAAACCTGCGGCGCCTCGGTCAAAGCGCGGGGGTGGGTTCTAGCGGCAAGCGGTGCTACACTCCATATC
>CAZHWA010000464.1:0-2578 GCA_964536175.1 uncultured Terricaulis sp.
CCCGACATTTGTCCTCACCGCCCAGAAGCAAAATGCGAGACCGACAGATAAGCGAAGCGAGATCGTCGCGGGAGGCGCCCGCGCGCAGTTTCAGCAGAGGAACTCAGAGCTGACGCAACACCGCGAGCAGCCCGGCCATGTCGGCAGGCAGTGCGCTGGTGAAGCGCAGCTCCGCGCCGGAAATCGGATGCTTGAATCCAAGCACTGCCGCATGCAGCGCTTGGCGCGGAAAGGCGCGCACCGCCGCCTCGGCTTCAGCTGCGCGCGGTCCGTCGGCTTTGAAGGCGCGCTGTCTGCCGTAGAGAGGATCGCCGATCAGCGGCGCCCCGGCGTGGGCCAGATGCGCCCGGATCTGGTGGGTCCGGCCAGTGTAGAGCCGGCATTCGATCAGCGCCGCCGCCGGCCTCCCAGCGGGCGCGTCTGCCTGCTGACCATAAGTCTCGACCGTCCAGTACTGCGTGATGGCCACCTTGCCGGCGTTGGTATTCGGATCGCGTGCGACAACGTATTTGCGACGGTCGTCCTGCGATCGGACCAGCCGATTCTCGATGCGGGCAGAACGTTCAGATGGCGCACCGCGCGTGACGGCGTAATAGACGCGCTCAAGATCGTGCTTGGCGAACAGCTGGGCGAGACCGGCATGCGCCGCATCGTGCTTGGCGACAACAACAAGGCCCGTTGTGTCCTTGTCGATGCGATGGACTATTCCGGGGCGGGCGACCCCGCCGATGCCCGAGAGGCTTTCGCCGCAATGGGCCAGGAGGGCGTTGACCAACGTGCCGCGCATCGAACCCGGAGCAGGATGCATCGCCATGCCCGCCGCCTTATCGACGACGATCAGGTGGGCGTCTTCGTAAGCGATGTTCAGCGCAATCGTTTCCGCTTGGGGCGCAGCGGGCTCGGGGGGCGGCAAGCTCAATACGTATCGCGCGCCGGGGCGAGGCTTATCCTTTGCGTGCGTCACCGGCACGCCGCCGACGGTCAGTTTGCCCGCCCCGATCAGACTTTGCAGCCGCGAGCGCGACAGGTCCGGCCACACCTTGGCCAACCACGCATCGATGCGCTCGCCGGCGCCGTCGCCGGGCGCCACGGCGCTGCGCGTTTCGCCAACAACATCCTGCTCTTCGTCCACGTGCGCGTTATGGACCGGCCGCATCGGCCCGGTCCATAAGGGGCAGGGGAGTCGCACGTGGCGCTTGATCTCACAGCACTTGCCGTAGCGTACGTGGTTGCGATCGCCCTGCTGGCGCTCGGCTATGTGCTGGCCGGCCCAGTGTGGGTGGAACGGCACTCGATCCAGCTTGCTGGACCGGGCAGGCCACGTCGCGTCTCCGGATTCTGGGGCGAGTGGGTGCTGTGCACCGCGTGCGTAGCGGTAGCCGGGACGGTGCGGGCGTTCACCGATGTCGCCATCGTGCGCGACGTGCTGGCGCCCAATATCGGCTGGGCGCTGCTGGTTCTCGGCGCGGTGGCAAGCATGGTGTGGGCGTATTCGTTCAACGTTGTCGCCGGCGCCCGACGTGACGGCAAGGACAGGACCTACCGCAGCCGGCTCGCCGCCGCCTACGCGCCCTACGCCGGCTATGCCGCGATCCTGTTTGCCGGCGGCATCATGGTGATCGCGTTGCTGGCTGTGGAGTTCGCCCACGATCAGCAGGATTTCAACGCCCAGGCGCAAGCGGTGCGCGAGGCTATCGATGCGGCGGTCGGGGCAATGCGCGCAGGCGGAGGCTCCGAAGATGGGGCACGGCGTGCGCTTACGTTTCTCGAAGACGCGATCGGCCGCATCTCGGTTGCGCAGAACATCCTGCAAGATCAGATGAATCCTGTCTTCATTTTCGCGGCGGTGATCTTCGCTGTGAACATCCTCATCGTGCTGTCGCCGATCAGGCAGGCGTTCATGCAAGGAGCGATCGACCTTACACACATCCTCACCGCGATCGCCGTGGCCGGTATTCTCATCGCCGGGTTCGTCAGCTATTTCCTGTCGTACGCCGATGTGATCCAAGACGCCCTGCTGCGCATGGAAGCAGCCCGACCGAGCGCCTCGCTCGGCGCCTGGGAACTATCGCAACGCTTCAACGAGATGGTGGTGGAGCTGAACCGGTCGAAGAATCTGCTGGGCTTCGTGCAGGCGATCGGCGGCGAAGGCTCCGGTCTGGCGCTGTTTGCAGCGGCAATTCAATTCACGCTGGAGTGCATTCCCGGACGCGAAGCGCGTAGAGCAGAGGCGTGAGATGCGCAAACGACACGTCGCGCTCGCTGTTATTCTTGGGCTCGCGCTTTATGTCGGGGCCTATCTGGTGCTGAATAGCAATGCCGTGGCGTCTGCGGACGATGTGGAACGCCGCGACGCAGCCGATGCGGCGCCTGACGGCGACGTGCTGAATATCGCCGTGTGGAATCTGGGGTATGGCGGGCTGGGGCGCGAAAGCGATTTCGTTTCGGACGGCGGCGAGCACCTGTTTCCGCCGTCGCGCGCGGCCGTGCGGCGCAACGTGACTGCGATCGCCGACTTCGTCGCGGATGAACAAGCGGACGTGCTCGTCTTTCAGGAAATCGCCCGCGGCGGGCCGGT
>CAZHWA010000465.1:0-2570 GCA_964536175.1 uncultured Terricaulis sp.
TCCCTGGATTGAAGACTGGACGCCGGTCAACGAGCCGCTGACCACAGCCCGCTTCTCGGCGCTTTACGGCCACTGGTACCCGCACGCACGCGACGAGCGCCTGTTCTGGCTGGCCTTGCTCAATCAGATCGACGCAGTGCGGCTGTCGATGCAAGCCGTGCGCGCCGTGAACTCGGCGGCGCGTCTCATCCAGACAGAAGACCTGGGCCGCACCTACGCAAGCGCCCCGCTCGCACATCAGGCCCGCTTCGATAACGCCCGGCGCTGGATGACGTGGGATCTGCTCTGCGGCTTTGTCAAACCTGGCCATCCGCTCTGGAAACGCCTCGTCGGCTTCGGATTTGAGGATCGCTTGCGACGCATGCTCGATGCGCCCTGTGCGCCCGACATCGTCGGCGTCAATCACTATCTGACCAGCGACCGCTATCTCGATCATCGGCTTTGGCGCTTTCCTGGCGTCGCCGCTGGCGGCAACGGCCGCGACCGCTATGTCGACGTCGAAGCGATCCGCGCCGCAGAGCGTCGCCCCGGCGGCATGGAGGGCGCCCTTGAAGAGGCTTGGCGCCGCTATGGTTGCAGTGTCGCCGTGACGGAAGCTCACAACGCCTGCACGCGCGATGAGCAAGTGCGCTGGTTCGCCGACGCTTGGCGCGGCGCCCGCCGCCTTCGCCAGGACGGCGTCGATATCGTCGCCGTCACCGCGTGGTCGTTGCTCGGCGCCTATGACTGGGACAGTCTGCTCACCCGTGAACGCGGACACTACGAACGCGGCGCATTCGATGTCTCGACCGGTGTTCCCCGGCCGACGGCGCTGGCGCGTTATCTGCGCCGCCTCAGCGACGATCCCACAGCGCAGCCGGAGGTGGAGGGACGCGGCTGGTGGAAACGCCGCATCCGCTTGTTGTATCCGCCCGCGCGCCTGGACGCCCGCCGCTTCGCCGTGAGGGGCAGGGCGGTCTCCAGGAGGCAGCCGCTGCTCATCACCGGCGCCACCGGCACGCTGGGCCAGGCCGTTGCGCGCGCGTGCCGCCACCGCGATCTGGATCACGTACTGACCAGCCGGCGCCAGTTGTCGCTGTGCGATGAACGCTCCATCGCCAGCGCGCTCGACCGGCATAAGCCGCGCGCAGTGATCAACACCGCCGGCTGGGTGCGTGTCGACGACGCCGAACGGGACGCTGTGGCATGCAGGATGGCCAATTGCGCGGGCGCAATCCTGCTCGCGCGCGCATGTGCCGAGCGCGACATCCCCGTGGTAACGTTCTCGACCGATCTCGTGTTCGACGGCGCGCTTGAGCGCCGCTATCGTGAGACCGACGCCGCCAATCCGCTCAATACATACGGCGCCAGCAAGGCCGAGGCCGAGCAGGCGATTGCAGCGATGGGATGCCGAGCGCTGATCGTGCGCACAGCCTCGTTCTTTTCGCCGGACGATCCGCACAATTTCGCCGCCTGGATCGTGCGCGAATTGCGCGCCGGGCGCGAAGTGCATTGCGCAGCCGACGTCACCATGTCGCCCACCTATGTGCCGGCCCTGGCTGACGCCACGCTCGATCTTCTGCAGGACGGCGAGACCGGGCTTTGGCATCTCGCCAACGACGGGGCGGTGTCGTGGGCAGAGTTTGGCGCAGCGATCGCCAAAGCCATGCGTCTGGATCCGCATCTGGTCCGGCCCCGCGCCAGTCGCGAGCTGGGCTGGATGGCGCGCCGCCCGCGCAACTCGGCGCTCACCTCGGGCCGCGGCCGCATGCTGGCCGACCTCGACGAAGCCGTCTGGCGGTTTGCGCGCGCGGTTCCCGAAACGCCCACGGCCATCGCGGCCGCGGCCTAGCCACAGTGCGCAACAGCTTCTCGCGCTCGGGTGTAGGTGTCTTCAGCGCTTTGGCCCGGCTTGTATAGGTCTGAGCCCAGCCCCAGTCCCGCCGCGCCTGCGTCGCGCCAGCTCGGCCAATCGGCAGGACGAACCCCGCCCACGGCATAGATCTGGGTTTGCGGCGCCAGCACGGCCCGCACAGCCTTCAGATGCGACGGCCCCGCGGTCGAAGCGGGAAACAATTTGAGCCGCTGAGCGCCCGCCTGCACCGCAAGCAGCGCCTCGCTCGGCGAGTAGAATCCGGGAAACGGCGTTAGACCGCGCTTTAGCGCGCGCTCGATCACGCGCGTGTCGGTGTTCGGCGTGACGATGATGCGTCCGCCTGCGTCGGCGACGCGGTCGACATGCTCGGGCGTCAGCACCGTGCCCGCACCGATGATGGCTTGCCCTTGGTAGCGCTCGCTCAGCATCGTTATGGTCGTGATCGGCTCGGGTGAGTTGAGCGGGGTCTCGATGACGCGAATGCCGGCGCGGATCAGCGCTTCGCCGATATCGAGCGCGTGTTCGGGTCGCACGCCGCGGATAATCGCAATCAGCGGCGCCGCCGTCAGGGCTTCGTCCAGCGTCATGTGCGCCCGCCGTCGATGACGAAATTCTGGCCTGTGATAAGCGCCGCCGAATCGGAGGCCAGAAACAGCGCCAGCTGGGCCACGTCACGCGGCTCGATGCGCCGCTGCAGCGCCACCTGTTTCATCCA
>CAZHWA010000466.1:0-2567 GCA_964536175.1 uncultured Terricaulis sp.
GGATGCAGCGAGCACGCTCCCCAATGCCACGGCAACCATCCACCTCGTCACTGACGCCTTCCTCTGCGGTCCAAGCTGGCGCTTGTCTCGAATATCACACCGCGCCGGGCAAGACGAATTGTCAGCGCCGCCCCGCATCAGTTCTTCAGTTTATAGCCGGTCTTGAAGATCCAATAGACGATGGCCAGGCACACGACGAGGAAGCCGCTCGTCGCCGCCACGCTGACGCCGATATGCACGTCGGCGGCGGCCTCGCCGTAGAACGCCCAGCGGAAACCGCTGATCAGATAGACGATGGGATTGAACAGCGTGATTTTCTGCCAGAGCGGGGGCAGCATATCGAGCGAATAGAACGTCCCGCCGAGGAACGTCAGCGGCGTCAGGATCAGCATCGGCACAATCTGCAGGCGCTCGAACCCGTCGGCCATGAGGCCAAGGATGAAGCCGAACAGGCAGAACGTGACCGAGATCAGCACCAGGAAGAGGATCGCCCACACCGGATGCTGAATCTCGAACGGCACGAACAGGCGCGCCGTGGCGAGGATGACGAGCCCGATGACGACGCTCTTGGTCGCCGCTGCGCCGACATAGCCCATCACCGCTTCGAACGGCGCCACAGGCGCCGACAGGAGTTCGTAGATCGTCCCTGCCCAGCGCGGCATGTAGATGCCGAACGAGGCGTTAGAGACGCTTTCCATCAGGATGGTCAGCATCATCAGGCCGGGCACGATGAAGGCGCCGTAGGACACCCCGCCGATCTCCATCATGCGCGAACCGATCGCTGCGCCGAACACAATGAAATAGAGCGACGTCGACAGCACCGGCGAGAACAGACTCTGGAAGATGGTGCGGAACCAGCGCGCCATTTCGAAACGATAGATCGCCTGCACGCCGTAGAAATTGATGCCTGAGCCTGATTGCCTGGCCGTCGGCGTAAGAGTGTCGGACTGGGTCGTCATGACGTTCACTTCTGTCGCACCAGCGATACAAATATGTCCTCGAGCGAACTTTGCTCGGTGTGTAGGTCCTTGAAATCCACGCCCAATTCGGAAAGCCGTTTCAGAAGCCCAGGAATGCCCGTGTCGTCGGCCTGCGCGTCAAAACTGTAGATCAGCTGGCGGCCCTCGGCGGCGAGTTCGAGTTTATAGCCGTTCAATCCCTCGGGAACGCGCTCCAGCGGCGCGGGCAGGTCCAGCGTTAGCTGTTTCTTGCCCAGCTTGCGCATCAGCGTGTTCTTCTCGTCGACGACGATCAGTTCGCCCTTGTTGATGACGCCGACACGGTCGGCCATCTCCTCGGCCTCCTCGATGTAATGCGTCGTCAGGATGATGGTGACGCCGTTCTCGCGAAGTCCGCGCACCAGCTCCCACATGTCCTGCCTGAGTTCGACGTCGACGCCCGCGGTCGGCTCGTCGAGAAACAGGATCTTCGGCTCGTGGCTGAGCGCCTTGGCGATCATCACGCGCCGCTTCATGCCGCCCGACAGCGCCATGATCTTCTCGTTGCGCTTGTCCCACAATGAGAGATCGCGCAGCACCTTCTCCACGTAAGCCGCATCGGCCGGATAGCCGAACAGCCCGCGCGAGAAGTTCACCGTATCGATCACGCGCTCGAACGCGTCGGTATGCAGTTCCTGCGGCACCAGCCCGATCTTCTTGCGCGCCTGTTTGTACTCGCGCTGAATGTCGTGCCCATCCGCCGTGATCTGACCGCTGGAGGGCGTGACGATGCCGCACACGATATTGATCAGCGTCGTCTTGCCAGCTCCATTGGGACCGAGCAGTGCGAAAATCTCGCCTTTGTGGATGTCGAGATCGATCGGCTTCAGAGCCTGAAAGCCGCCCTTATAGGTTTTGCTGACACCCCTGATGGAGATGATCGGCTGCGCCATGAGATCGATGTTTCCCCGCGAAGCGCCGCACATAAGCGCGCGAACCCGATAAGGCTAGAGGCGTTCGGTATTCCGCAGACGTAATGCGGGTATCGCGCCCCTCAGCTCAAAGACGATCGACGTGGGTCGATCCCGACAGGGCCCTAGCGCGGCGTGCAGGACCGCGCAGGCTGATGCGACGGCGTCCAGGTGTCGGACTGAATGCGCCAGCCCGCTTCGGTGCGTCGCCAAACCAGCGTGTAGCAGCCATCGGTGCGCTGCTCGCCCGCCTCGCCGCGCCGGACAATGGTGAACGCGCCCTGCTCCAGAATGAGATGCGGCGCGAGCTGTTGGCGGAACGTAGCGCGCAGGCTGTGCGAAATGCGATTGTCGCCCCGCCCAATCGGCGTCCACGTGGCGCGCAGCGCTTCAGCGCTGACAGCCACCGTGCCTTGGGGCGTCTGCACCACCGCGTCGTCACTGTAAGCGGCGAGGATCGCCTCCACATCGCCCCGCACGAAGGCCGCGGAGAACGCCGCGTTTCCTTCGTCGAGCACCGATGCGGTCGCGGCATCGACGGAGGTCGGCGCGGCAGCGGGCGTGGCGCAGGCGCCAAGCGCCAGCGCGGTGAACATGGATGCTAGTGAACGCACCACGGGAACCCCCGAGACTGCCCTGGGGGCCCGCTGTGCTTGGC
>CAZHWA010000467.1:0-2563 GCA_964536175.1 uncultured Terricaulis sp.
CTTTCTTCCTTGCAGATGCGCACCATCGCCCGCGCGTAGGGGCCATACGACGTGCGCTGCAGCGGGACCTGGTTCATGATTGCCGCGCCGTCGACCAGCCAGCCGATTGCGCCGATATCGGCCCAGGTCAGCGTCGGATAATTAAAGATCGTCGAGTATTTGGCTTTGCCGGAATGCAGCGCCTCGATCATCTCCTCGCGCGACGTGCCGAGCGTCTCGGCGGCGGCGTAGAGATAAAGCCCGTGCCCGCCTTCGTCCTGCACCTTGGCTAAAAGTATCGCTTTGCGCCGCAAACTCGGCGCGCGCGTGATCCAGTTGCCTTCCGGGAGCATGCCGACGATTTCGCTGTGCGCGTGCTGCGAGATCTGCCGCACCAGCGTCTTGCGGTACGCCTCCGGCATCCAGTCTTTCGGTTCGATGAATTCGTCGTTGGCGACGCGCGCTTCGAAGGCGGCGATACGCTCGGGATCCTCGACCACGGCCTCGGCCTTCTTCTTGCCGGACATGTCGGTCGTATACATGGGCGCCTCGGGTAAGTTGAACTTGCCAATATAGTATTCGCTGACCGTTCGGTCAATTAATCACCGGCCCGCCGATGGTGCGGGAAAGGCCGGTGAATTCAGCGATGGAACGCCCATCGGCGGCCGTCACGCTGACATGATAGACGCCGCTGCGGCCGGACCGTGAGAGTTCCCGCGCCTCGGCGACCAGCACGTCGCCGGCTTGGGCGGGGGCGAGGAAGGCAATGCTCGCGCTTTGCGCCACCGTTGTCTGGTTGCGCGAGTTGCAGGCGTACGCGAAAGCGGTGTCGGCCAGCGCGAAGATCATGCCGCCGTGGATGGTGCGATGACCGTTCAACATATCTTCGCGCACCGTCATGCGGATTCGCGCATAGCCTTCGCGCGTCTCTTCAATCACGATTCCCCATGCTGACCCTGTGCCTTCTCGCTGCAGCAGCGTGTCCGCAACACGGCGCGCCAGATCGTCCGCGTCGCTCATGCGGCCTCCGGGATGAAGACGGCGTTGTGCGCGATGTTCGAGACGTCCCTGCCTTGCGCCATCTGCTTCTTGCCGATGGCGGTGAAGTGGCGGTGATCGAGACGATAGCCGTTGCTGGCCATGAAGTTTTCCACCGCGTCGTGCTCGCCGACATTGAGTTCGACTTGCAGCGTGCGTGGCCGATCCGCCGAAGCGAGCAGTTTGCTCATGCCGCGCAGGATAGGCAGCTCGATGCCGTCCACATCGATTTTCACATGGTGGGGGGCCTCGATTGCGCCGATCTCAACCAGCTCATCGACGCTAATGGCAAGCACCACTTCGCTGGTAGCGACCTTGAATTTCTTGCCGCTGACATTCGTCGCGCCGAGCTGGCTGCCCGTGCTCGACGGCCAAAGGTCTTTATAGTTGAAGGTGGCGATTGTGCGCCGGTCGGAGAGCGCGACTGTCAGCACATACACACGATCCTGCAGGCCATTCTTCAGCACGTTGCGCATCAGCGCTACAGCGTTCGGTTTGTGCGGCTCCACCGCATAGACCTTGCCCTCTTCGCCAACACGATGCGCCGCCGCCAGCGTATAGATGCCGACATTGGCGCCGATGTCGAGGAAGCGATCTCCGAGACGCACGTGGCTGTCGATCCACTCCATGGTGCCGGCTTCCTTCACCCACAGGGAGACGGCGCGATATGCCTGCGTGCGGTTCTCGCAGAGGAAGACGCTGCGGTACGGCCCGTCCTGGATGGTCACTTCGGAAACGAGTGCTGCGCGCAACGCGGCCTTGGCGTCGAACCAGAGCTTTTCGAAGCCATTGAGCTCTCGCCCGCCACGCTCGCTCACGTCAGGCGCTCTATGTTGATGGTGAGCGTCTTGCGCAGCGGCGCGTCGGGCGGTGCGTGGATCGGCGACACCTGGTGCCAGGAATTGTAGGTCTTGATGAAGAGCAGGCACTGATTGGGCCGGAAGTCGAAACTCTTCAGCACATCGACCTGATCGAACTCGAGATATCGGTTGACGCGATTGAAGATAAGGCTGCGGTCTTTCGGCAGGCAGACTTGCGTGCCGCCGCCCCAAGCGTCGTCCCACTCGCCGGGGCGGATCATGGAGATTACCAGCGTCACCAGCTTCTTCGGTTCGTCCGCATGCGGTCGAATGTGTCCGCCATTGCCGCCCATGATGGAGAATTCGAACCGGGCGCTGAGTTCGGTCGTGCGCGCCAGCCGCGAGGCCAGGCTGGGCTTGGCCTTGCCGGTGGTCGAGCGCACGACATAGGGCCGTAGCCCAAGATCGATGTTGCGCGATTCGAGAAAGCCCAGCGTTTCGTCGATGAAGCGCGGGCTCTTGATGTAACCATGCACGCGCGTCCAATGGGGACTGGTCTCGAGGAAGCGCCGGTAGTTTTCGCGGTTGTTCCGTTCGGACAGCGAATACTTGTCGCCCAGCGCGGGCTTGTGGTCGAACAGCGCCACATCCGGATAGGTGCGCGAGAGGTCGTCATAGTCCGCGTCGGCCAGCACGTTCGGCGCAATGCAGATCGGATAGGGCTCGTAATCGAACGCCGCTTGCGA
>CAZHWA010000468.1:0-2563 GCA_964536175.1 uncultured Terricaulis sp.
GCCCCCGAACTTCATCACCAGACGAGACATGGAAGCTGTTGCCGGACCCGAAAGCGCTCTCGGTCGGCCCTTAGCATGCTCCGCTGCGGCGCGATACCGGCTTGATCCAACGCGAATTCGTCTCGAAATGACACCCATGGCCGACGCCAGCATCGATCCCGTCGAAGTCGAGAAGTTTAGCGCGCTCGCCGCGGAGTGGTGGAATCCCAAAGGCCCGTTCGGCGCGCTGCACCGGATGAACCCGGTGCGCCTTCAATACATCCGCAATCTTGCCGCCAATCATTTTGGCGCCGAGCGGACTAAATCCCTCGCCGGTCTCAGCGCGCTCGATCTTGGCTGTGGGGGTGGTCTCGTTTCGATCCCGCTCGCACGCATGGGCGCCAAGGTCACCGCGATCGACGCCTCGGAAGGTGCGATCGGCGCAGCGCGCGCTTACGCCGAGCAGACCGGCGTGGACGTGGATTATCGCTGTACGACGGCTGAGGTCTTGGTTGAGAGCGACGAGCGCTTCGATCTGGTAGCCGCGCTCGAGATTGTCGAACATGTCGCCGACGTAAAGGCCTTCCTCGCCGCCGCGGCGGCGCTGGTGAAGCCAGAAGGCTTGCTGGTGCTTTCAACTATCAACCGCACGTCGAAGGCGCGCGCGCTGGCGATCACAGGCGCGGAGCGCATCCTGAAATGGGCGCCCGAGGGAGCGCACGATTACGACAAACTGGTCGCGCCTGCAGAAATCCGTGCAGCCGTCCCAACGCTGCATTGGTTCGAACCGGTCGGCATCACCTACCAGCCGGTCGGCAAAGGCTGGACGCTTTCGCGCGATGTTTCAGTGAATTACCTTATCGCCGGGGTCAAACCGGCTTAGCGGATCGTTGAAGCTCTCCAGCACCACAATCCGACCGGAGTCGCTAAGATCGCGAATCTGAAAGCCTTCGGCCTTATAGCGTTTGCGCGCATCGGCCCCGCGCGCCCGTGCGAACCAGGCAGCGCTCACCAGATCGCACTCCGCCTCGATCGAGACGCAAATGTTTTCATCCTCGGCTGTCCAATATTCGACCCGGTAGCGCACGGCGTCTCCTCCCCAGGGTCGCCAGTTTACGGCATGGTCCCACCTTGCGCCTCTGCCGCCTAGCTAGGTCTTCCGGACTAGTTCAATAAACTTCACGGAACGGAACTTTCGCGCCGCGCCAGCAACTGCGCCTCGATCACGCGCGTGACGCGCAGTTCGCGCGAATAGGCGCCGAGATGACCGTAGCTACCGGGAGCTGAAAGCCGCCCTTCGACGACGAGGTGCGCCCTGCCCCACGGCCCACCGTCGCCGAAGGGCGCCTGCAGCTGCTCCCAGACTCCGGCCTCACCCGACAACCAATAGGGCCTTGCCCATCGTCGGTAGTGAACGCGCTGGTCTCGAAATGCCAATCCCAGACGCCGGAAAACCGGTACATGGTGTCCGCCGAGGCTGAGGCGCACGCGCCAAGCAAAACACAAAGCAGACCGCAGAGAAGGGCGCGTCGCATGGGCGCTTCTCTACCGCATGCCACGGGGCGAAACTACGTCCCCGCGTGTCAGGTTCAATTCAGCTTTTTCGGCTGGATCGGCGCCAGCGCCGGCGGCAGCGGCGAAGCCGGTATCCCCTCTTCCGCCAGCTCAGCAGCCTCCTCCGGCGTCGCTTCGCCCCAAATGGCGCGTTCTTCGCGTTCGCCTGCGTGCATCTTGCGCGCTTCCTCGGCGAACTTATCGCCGACATAGTCGAAATTGTCCTTGATGTGCTCGCGCACTTTCTGCGCCATCGCCATGGCCACGGCGCGCTCCTTCTGCGCTTCTTTCTTGCGTGCGGTGCGCACCGCCGGCGCCATCGGCGCCTTGGTCACCAGCTTTGACCCGCAGTGCGGGCATTCGATCAGACCTGCATCCGCCTGTTTGTCGTAATCGGCGATCGAGCCGAACCACGCGTCGAACTCATCGCCGTTTTCGCATTTCAAATCGTAGCGGATCATGGTCCCGTGAAATCCCGCCCGCCCTGCCACGCAGGAATTTTCGCGCGTGCGGCGGACACAGAATCTAGGTCGAGATCGGCGACAATGTAACCGGGTTCGTCATGCGGGAGTGTCGCAAGCACCTTGCCCCACGGATCGATGATCGTCGAATGACCCCAGGTGGCGCGACCATCCTCATGCCGCCCGCCCTGCGCCGGTGCGATGATAAAGCAATGCGTCTCGATGGCCCGAGCCCGCAACAGCACTTCCCAATGCGCCTGTCCCGTCGGGACCGTGAACGCGGACGGCACGGCGATGATGTCGGCGCCAGCGCGCGCAAGCGCGGAATAGAGCTGCGGGAAGCGCAGATCGTAACAAATGGTCAACCCGATCTTGGCGCCCATCGGCCCTTCGACCAGGACGGCGTTCTTGCCGCCCTCGACAGTATCGCTCTCGCGGTAATTTTCGCCCCCGCCCAGCGTCACGTCGAACAGATTGATCTTGTCGTAGCGCGCCGCGATCTTGCCATCCGGCGTGAAAAAGAACGAGCGGTTGAACACCTTGCCGTCGCCGGTGGCGATCGGCGCCGA
>CAZHWA010000469.1:0-2563 GCA_964536175.1 uncultured Terricaulis sp.
TCCCGTCGTGGACGTCCTGCTATCTCCAATCAGTCTAACCTTAAACTGGTTGCACGTCGACTGGACCATTCCTGATTAGGCCAAACACCTATGGGCCTTAAGTTTTGTGGGTGCAGGAATCTACGCCAAAGCCTCAGAAGCATTTGGCGGCCTTTTTGGATTTCACCCGATGGACGCACCTAACCGCGTCGCTGAATGGGCAATCAGGTTGCCGCTCGTGTTTCTGCTCGGTGTATCGGGCGTAGGTTTTGCCGCCTTCCTGCTATTCCAAATGGGACTGGTTCCCGGCCATCCTTTGCTAATTGGGACCAAAGAAGATCCCTTCGCGTCGATGATTAGCTCCGAAGTTCAGCGATTAAGTTTGTTGTCGGCAGCCGCCGTGGTCGCATTCTACCTGGGGAATGCCCTCGCACCTCAATTGGACTTGTAGGACACGTCGACGCTAGCGCATGCTTCAGCGCAATGACTGCACCAGCCGCGTCATGGCGCTTGCGCCGACCAGCGGGGCGAAGAAGGGAATGACCGAGCACGCCAGCCCGACCACGAACACCGCCCCGCCATTGCGTTTGCGCAAGGCGACGGCGTCTTTGTAGCTCATGTGACGCGCGGCGGTGATGGTCGCGTACTCGCGCCCCATCAGAAACCCGTTGAGCCCGTAAAAGACGAGCGCGTTCAGGCCGGGTACGAAATAGAGCGGGATCGCGACCAGGTTGAACACCAGCGCCGGCAGCGCGATGCGCACGCCGTTCCAGATCCCTTCCGCCAGCGGCACGTTGCGCGCTTTCGGCGCGCCGATCTTTTTCTCCACGCGTTCGGCGGCGAAGTCGAACAGCACCCCGCCGACGATCATCGAGACCGCTGGCGATAGCGCCAGTGCAATGACGACCACGACAACGCTGGCGACGAGCGATCCGGCCATGGAGAGATAGCCAAGCCATCCCTCCATGTCAGGGATCAGCGGCAATATGAAATCGAGCGCCGTACGGGCGGCGAAAAAGGTGATGGCGCCGGCGACAATGAGATTGGCGAGCGCAAACAGCGTCAGACGTCCGAAGACCACGTCTTTGATGCCGCCGAGGATGGCGGCGAACGCCTTAGTCATCTGCCAGCTCCTGCGCGCATGCGCTGCACGATGTAGATGCCGGCAAGGATGAGCACAGCCCCGAACAACGCAAGCCCGCCCAGCGCTTCACCAAAAATCGCCCAGGAAAGCGCTGCTGCGGCGATGGGTTGCATCCACAACAGCACGGTCGAGACCGCAATCGGCAAACGCCCGACGGCATAGGCAATCAACCCTTGTCCGGCCGCGTGGGAGACGACGCCGAGCCCGACGAGAATGGCCCAGCCCCGCGCCGTCTGCGGCGTCAGCGGCTCGCCGGTGAAGAGACATAAGACGTAGGTGAGCGCTGCGCCCGTAAGCGTGGCCCACAGCATCACGGCGCCGACGCTGACTCGATCGCCCACCGCCCGCACGATCAACAAGTACCCCGCATAACCGAGCGCCGCTGTGAGCGCGAGCCCGTCGCCGATCCAGCCTGCCTCGACGCTCGATGGCCCCTCTCCGGCGCGGGCGCGAGCCAGCGCCAAAATGAGTGCGCCGCAGAGCGCAATGGCGCCGCCGGACAGCGCCCCGAGGCCGAGCCGCTCCTTGAAGACGACCCATGCGAACGCCGCGGCGAACACCGGCGTCATGTTGGTGAGCAAGGTCGCGTTGGCGATCGTCGTCTGCATCAGCGCGAACGCCCAGAGATTAAGCTCGATGCCGAACAAAACACCCGCGCCAAGCAGCCAAGCGAGGTCGCGCCGCCCCGGCAACGGCGCGCGCGCGGCCCAGAGCGCCAGCACCGGCAGCGCGAACAGAAACCGCCAGAGATTGGTTGCCGCCGGCTCGACGTCGGAGAGCCGGACGCCAATGGGCGCAAGGCCGATCAGCACGGCCCCGGCCAAAGCGGCCAGCACCGGCGCGCGGGCGAGTCGATTCGCTTGCTGCGGCAGGGCCTCGTCCCTGGTCATCGCGGCCTTCTTGGCCGTTTCCGCTCGGCGGGCAAACGTAAACGCCGTGGCGCAAAGACGGCGAAATGAGGTCGGCCCGGCTTGGACTTAAGTGGTTAACGGGCCAGCTTATGCAGATCGTTGCCCCCGGAAAAATGGCCCCGAAACCGGCTTGCCCATTGACCCGGCCTTAACGGCTGGCATCACTATATATAGACGCGGGGGAGCGGAGGGACCACTAGGGGTCGTGGTTTCCGCCAGCACCGAGTCTAGTTAACACCGACTAAAAGAGGGGCGGCGCCGATGTACAAGCGAGCGGAAAAAACAGGGGTCCACCGGATGGGCGAAGTCCATCGCGGCAAGCCCAAGCCCCTGCGCCCGCTCCGCGTGGTCGAGAAGGTTGTTACGGACCCGAGCCGCGATGCGCTGCTGACCGAGTTCGGCAAGACTACGCTGCAAGACCGCTACCTTTTACCCGGCGAAAGCTTTCAGGACATGTTCGCGCGCGTCGCCACCGCGTTCGCCGACGACATCGGCCACGCCCAGCGCATCTACGACTACATCTCCAAGC
>CAZHWA010000470.1:0-2561 GCA_964536175.1 uncultured Terricaulis sp.
GCACGGTGACGGTTGTCGTCAACCACAGGCCGTTCGAAGTCACGACGCTGCGCCGCGATGTCTCGACGGACGGCCGGCGCGCCACCGTCGCTTTTACCGAAAATTGGGAGGAGGACGCGCAGCGCCGCGATTTTCGCATCAACGCGCTCTACGCCGATGCGCAGGGGAACGTCCACGATCCCACCGGGGGCGGCTTGGACGATGCGCGCGTCGGCCGCGTCATCTTTATCGGCGATGCGCATCAGCGCATCAAAGAGGATTATCTGCGCATCCTGCGGTTCTTCCGCTTCAACGCCTGGTACGCCAAAACGCCGATCGACCCCAAAGGTCTTGACGCCTGCGCCGATCTCGTCGCCGGGCTCGACCAGCTATCGGTCGAACGCATCTGGAAAGAAACCAAGAAGCTGCTGGAAGCGCCCGATCCGCGCGCAGCCTGGGAGGGTATGACAGCGATCGAAGTGCGCGCGCGCGCGCTGCCTGAACTGTCCAACGAACTGCGCCTCGATTCGCTCGTTTCCATCGAAGCAGATCTGATGCTGCCGGTTGACGCGATGACGCGGGTGGCCGCCGCGCTCACCGATCGGGAAAGCGCGCGCGCGCTGGCGCGGCGGCTTAAGCTCTCCAACGACGAGCGCGACCGGCTCGTCGCGGCGCTGGGCGACGAGGTGAAGATCACCTCGTACATGTCGCTGCGCGAAATGCGCCGCGCCATCTACCAGATCGGCAATCAGGCCTTTCGCGATCGCGTCATGCTCGCCTGGGCCGGCGCCGGCGGAGAGAAAGCGCAGCAATGGCGCGCGCTCACCGCGCACGCGCAGATGTGGACCCCGCCGAAACTGCCGCTGTCCGGCGATGACGTGCTGGCCGCCGGCGTGCCGGCTGGGCCGAAGGTCGGGCGCATCCTGCGCGAAGTCGAAGACTGGTGGATCGACGCCGACTTCCCGGACGACAGGCTCAGCATCATCGAACGGCTGAAGGCGGTGGTGCAGGGGATGGCTTAGCTGGAGCGCGCCGCCTCCGCATGCGCGCCCGGAGGGCGCGCGCTCACTGCGGTTAGGCTTGCGCCGGTTGCTTCGAGCGAATGCGCGGCGCTTCGAGTTTCCTGATCCATTTCCGCGCCGGCTCTTCCAGCCACAGATAGGCAAAGGCCGAAGCGATGATGCACGTCACAAACACGCCAACCATCGCCGCAACGCGCAGCGCGACATCGCTCGCCTCGGTCACGCCGAACCGCTCTAGCGCGTGAAACCAGACGATGTCGATCGGCAGGTGGATCATGTAAAGCGCATAGCTTGCCGCGCCCAGGAACACGAACGCGCGCCCGCTCATGGGCGCATCGACGCCGTGGCGCGATGTTTCGGCCAATCCATAGAGCGCGCCGGCAAGCCCGAACCAGATCAGGCCCTCCCACCAACCGAAACTCGTCACTGCGACGATCCAGCCAGCTGAGACCAGCACGATCGGCCAAGCCCAGCGCTTGGACGCAGGCGTTGCGCGTCCGAACGCATAGAGCGCAACGCCGAGCAGGAACGACGGCAAAATTCGCAGCGCGCCGATCTGCGCCGTCATCTGCGAGAAGTCCTGACCGACAAACGGCAAGACACGATGCAGATTGTCGAGCGCCGCGAACGAAACGAGGCAAAGCGCTAATGCGCCCGCAGCGAACGCGCCGGCCCAACGCTGCGCCTTCAAGACCAGCGCGGCGATGAGCGGGGAGAGCAGATACGCTGCCCATTCGGCGCTGATCGACCAGGATGGAAAATTCCAGCCGACCGCTTCGGTCGTACCCCAAGCATGGATCATCAGCAGATGCGCCGGCAGGTCGCTCCACTTGAACGCGTCGGGCGAGCCGACGCCGGCGCCGACGGCGCTCGCGCCCGCGAACAGCACGATCATCGCGGCCAGCGCGGCGAGGTGCATGGGATAGACGCGGGCGATGCGGTTCTTGAGGAAGCCGCCATGGCCGAACCGGCCGCCCTCAAGGCTGGTCAGATAGACGTGGGCCAGGATGAAGCCGGACAGGCTGAAGAAGAGGTCGACCCCCAGATAGCCGTCCGCAACGAGGCCCCAGCGCCCCAAATCGAGGCCCAGATGGTCCTTGAAATGATACAGCAGCACCCAGAACGCGGCGATAAATCGCAGCGAAGTCAGCGGCTTAAGGTCTTGGGGATAGGCGCGCGAGGTCATAGAGCTCGCCCCACGCAAGAAAAAGGCCGAGGTTCGGCTTGTTATAACGGGTGTTATAACTTAGATTCGCTCAGCCATGACCGATGAAACCAAAAAACCAAAGGGCGTCCGCGACGTCGAAGCCCCGTACGAAGCGCCCGCCAAGCGGGCGGGACGCACCCTGAAAGTGCGCAAGATCGGCAACTCGCTCGGGGTCGTCCTGCCCAAGGACGTTCTAGCTAAGTTGCGGGTCGGCGAAGGCGATGAACTGTCGGTCAGCGAAACGCCCAACGGGGTCGCCCTGACCGGCGGAGATGCTGAGTTCACGCGCCAAATGGAGATCATGCGCGACATCATGCGGCGCTACCGCAACACGTTGCGTGAGCTGGCTAAGT
>CAZHWA010000471.1:0-2557 GCA_964536175.1 uncultured Terricaulis sp.
GAGGCTCATCTCGCGAATGCCGGCCAGCGCCAGTTGCAGCGTGCGCGGGATCGGCGTGGCCGACAGCGTCAATGCATGCACATCGGCGCGCATTTCCTTGAGGCGTTCCTTGTGCTTGACGCCGAAATGCTGTTCCTCGTCGATGATCATGAGCCCGAGATCGGCGAAGCGGATTGTCTTGGCGAGCAGCGCATGCGTGCCGATGACGATGTCGACGCCGCCCTCGGCCAGCGCCGCTTTGGTCTCCGCCGCGTCCTTGGCGCCAACCAGACGCGACAATTGCCGCACCCGCACCGGCAGGCCGCGGAAGCGCTCGCTGAAGGTGCGGTAGTGCTGGCGCGAGAGCAGAGTCGTCGGCGCCAACACCGCCACCTGCTTGCCGCTCATCGCCACCAGGAACGCCGCGCGCAGCGCAACCTCTGTCTTGCCGAAGCCGACATCGCCGCAAATGAGCCGATCCATCGGCCGGCCGGCCGCGAGATCTGTCACCACGTCGTCGATCGCCGCGAGCTGATCATCGGTCTCCTCGTACGGAAAACGCGCGCAGAATTCGTCCCACAGCCCTTCGGGCGGGCTCACCACTTCCGCCGTCTTGGTCGCACGCTGCGCGGCGATGCGCAGCAGCTCTTCGGCCATCATCCTGAGGCGCTGCTTGGCCTTCGCTTTGCGCGACTGCCAGGCGACCCCGCCCAGCCGGTCGAGCTGCGCCTCGGCGCCTTCGGCGCCGTAGCGCGACACGAGTTCGATGTTCTCGACCGGCAGATAAAGCTTGTCGCCGCCGGCATAGGTTAGGTCCAGGCAATCGTGCGGCGCGCCGGCGACATCGAGCGTCTTCAAGCCCTCGTAGCGGCCCACGCCATGATCCTGGTGCACGACGAGATCGCCCGCGCTCATCGCCACCGCTTCCGCGATCACCGCTGAAGCGCGCCGCCTTTTTCGAGGTCTTGCCAGCCGGTCGCCCAGAATATCCTGCTCGGCGATGAAGGCGAGCGCGTCGTTCTCGAAGCCATGCTCCAGCGGCAGCACGGCGAGCGCATGCGCGCCCTTCGGCAGCTGCGCGGCCTCGCGCCACGACTTGACGCGCACCACAGCCTCAACGCCGTGATCCGTCAGCACGCCTGCGAGGCGCTCCGCCGAACCGTCCGACCAAGCGGCGATCGCGACGCGCTTCTTCGCCTTGGTCAGCGCCGCGATGTGCGCAGAAGCGGCCTCGAACACGTTGGCGTCCGACTGCCGCTCCGGCGCGAAATCGCGGCCTACGCGCGCGCCGAGATTGAGCTGCTTCTTCGCGTCGGTGTCGAAGTGTGTGAAGCGGCGCAACGGGCGCTCGCCAATAGCGCCGACCAACGCTTCGTCGTCCAGATACATGAGCCTCGGCGCGGGCGCGCGGAACACCGTTCCGCCCCGCGCTACCGGCGCTGTGCGCCGCGCCTCGTAATGATCGACTGCGGTCTCGACGCGCTCGCGGATCGCTTCATCGGCGAGCGCATCGAAGGCGATCAGCGCGTCCTCGCCGGCATAGTCGAACACTGTCTCCAGCCGCTCGTAGAAGAACGGCAGCCATTGCTCCATCCCCTGGCGGCGGATGCGCGCGCTGACGCTGTCGTAGAGCGGATCGCCGCTGACCGTGCCGTATTCCTGCCCGAAGCGGCGGCGGAACTGCAGCACGGCGAATTCGTCGAGCAGCACTTCGCTCACCGGCGTCAGCATGGCGCGCTTGAGCTTGCTCCTGGAAATCTGCGTCTCGGGATCGAAGCTGCGGATCGTTTCCAGCACATCGCCGAAAAAATCGAAGCGCAGCGGCTCGCTGGCGCCCGGCGGATACACGTCAATGATGCCGCCGCGCACCGCAAATTCGCCTGGCGTGCGCACAGTCGAGGCGCGTGCATAACCGTTGATGCCGAAATAGCCTTCCAGCACCTCCATAGAGGTTTCCGCGCCCGCTTCGATCTGCAGGGTCGCCTCGGCCATGCGCGCGCGCGGCGGCACACGCTGCGCCACCGCCGAGGCGGTTGCGATCGCCAGCAGAGGGCCATCCCCCTCCAGCCTGCGCGCCAGCTGCGCCAGCGCCGCGCAGCGCTGCGCCGCCACGGCCGGCGCCGGCGAGATGCGGTCATAAGGCAGCGTGTCCCAGGCCGGCAGACGCAGCGTCGCCAGTTCCGGCGCAAAGAAGCACGCAGCCGCCTCGAACGCCGCCGCGCGTGACTCATCGCGCGCCACGAACAACGTCACGCCGCGCCTGAGGCGCGCCGCTTCCGCAAGGCCGGCTGCGTCCACGCCTTCGGGCGCGCCCGTCACCACGAGCGCCTCGTTCGATTTCGCCAGCGTCTCGATCAGGCGGGCGTTGAGCGCGGGATCTTTCATCAGTCCTTGGTCGGCAATTCGAAGCGGAACGCGCGTAGCCGCGCAAGGGTTGGCGTGTCGTGCTCAGGCGGGGCCGGCGCCAGTTCGGTAATCCACAGATAGACCTCCTGGTCCGGGGCATCGAGCAGCCGCTCGAAGGCGTCCAGGCCCGCCTCGTCCAGCTCCGCGAGCCGCCGGTCGGCGAATCCGCCCA
>CAZHWA010000472.1:0-2554 GCA_964536175.1 uncultured Terricaulis sp.
GGCCGCGAGACCTCCGCCCCCCGCGTGTACGGCACGACGCAGAAGGTGCAGAACTTGTCGCAGCCCTCCTGGATCGACAGAAACGCCGTCACGCCATCGGCCGCGCGCGCCGGCAAGGAATCGAATTTTTCTTGCGCCGTGAAGTCGGCCGCCAGCACTTCGCCCGTCTTGCGCGCCGCGCGTGCAATCAGCTCCGGCAGCTTGTGATAAGCCTGCGGCCCCACCACCAAGTCGACAGCCGGCGCGCGGGCGACGATCTCTTCGCCCTCGGCCTGTGCGACGCAGCCTGCCACGGCAATCGTCATGCTCTTGCCTTCGGCCTGACGGCGCTGCTTGTGCGCGCGCAAGCGGCCGATTTCGGAATAGACCTTCTCGGTCGCCTTTTCGCGAATATGGCAGGTGTTGAGGATGACAAGATCCGCCTCGTCCGGGCTGTCCGTCATGGCGTAGCCGAGTGGCGCGAGCACATCGCGCATGCGCTCGCTGTCATAGACGTTCATCTGACAGCCGTAGGTCTCGATGAAGAGCCGCTTCGCCGCTGGCCGATCTGACATTAGCGTTTGCCTGACTTTGGCGCCTCGTCCATGGGCATGCCATAGAGCTCAAGCCTGTGATCCACCAGTTTGTACCCCAGCTTCTTGGCGATCTCGTGCTGCAGCCGTTCGATTTCGGGTTCGACGAACTCGATTACCTTGCCGGTCTTCATGTCGATCAGGTGGTCGTGATGCGCCTCGGGCGCTTCTTCGTAGCGCGAACGTCCATCGCGAAAATCATGCCGTTCTAGGATACCCGCTTCCTCGAACAGGCGCACGGTGCGGTAGACAGTGGCGATGGAGATGTGCGGATCGATCGCCACGGCGCGGCGATGCAATTCTTCCACATCGGGATGGTCGTGGCTTTCCGCGACAACGCGCGCGATAACGCGGCGCTGCTCGGTCATACGCATGCCTTTCTCGATGCAAAGCTTCTCGATCCTGTCCATCGGCTCCTCGCGCGGAGCAATACCCCCGTTGCACGCAGAATGTCCACCGCGGTACACGTCAGGCGAACGGCGCCTGCAGCGTCCGTTTCATCACGATGGCATCGACGAAACCGGTCCGGCCGGCGTAGTAGCCGGGGCGCCGGCCCGCTTCCTCAAAACAGAGCTTTACATATAGAGCGCGGGCGGCCGCGTTGTCTTCGGCGACCTCCAGATGCATAGAGGCGGCGCCGCGCACGAGCGCTGCTGCGCCTGCCGCCGAGACCAGCGCCGCACCGACGCCGCGACGCCGCGCGTGCGGGGCCACAACGACCGTGAGCAGTTCTGCATCGCCCGCCGCGGCCCACGCCATGGCGAATCCCTCGGGTTCCGCGCTACGCTGCAACAATGCGAACACGGCCGGGTTGGCCAGCAGGTGCTCGATCTCCGCCGCTGTCCAGGGCCGATCGAACGCGCGCGCGTGCAACTCCGCCAGCAATCCCGCCGCCTCGGCGCCCACGGCCTCGATCATCCGCGCACGTCCGGCAACGTGACATGCGGGGCGCGGAGGTAGAGCGGATTGGGCCGATACTCGGCCGGCTCCAAACGTTGGGCGCGACGCGCCAATGCCGCGGGAGCCACTAGGGCGCCGGGGCCGGCGACGTTCACAAGCTGGCCGCGCGCCGCCGCGGCGAATAGCGCGCTCGCCTCGCCGCGCTCAGCGGCTCGCGGCGGCATCAAAGCCACCCCGTCCTCATACAGCGCGGCATAGGACGCGCCGGGCGTGTCGATGACCGCAGCGCGCAAGCCTTGCTCTCCAGCCTCCAGCGCCAGAGCTTCGAGCGTTGAAACGCCGACGCAGGGCTTGTGCAGCGCCAGCGCCATTGCCCGCGCAAACGACAGGCCAACACGCACCCCGGTGAAGGAGCCAGGCCCGGTCGTCACGGCGATGCGGTCGATGTCTGCGTACGCGACGCCAGCTTGCGCCATCGCTTCTTTCGTCATCGGCGCCAAGCGCTCGGCTTGGCCCCGGTTCATGGTTTCGGATAACGCGGCCAGCGTCTCGTCGCCGCGTACAACCGCGACCTGACAGGCGTCCAGCGCAGTATCGACGGCCAGAACGATCACGCGGCCGCCCGCAGGCTCACGCCACCTGCTCCACGCGATTCACCTCCGGTACGTAGTGCCGCAGCATGTTCTCGATACCCTGTTTCAGAGTCAGCGTCGAGGAAGGGCAGCCGGCGCAGGCGCCGCGCATATTAAGCCGCACAATGCCGTGTTCGTGATCCCAGGAGTGGAAGGTGATGTCGCCGCCGTCACGCGCCACCGCAGGCCGCACGCGCACTTCAATCAGCTCCTTCAGCTCCTTGACGATGTCGGCAGCCTCGCCCTCGTAGGCGATGTCAGCCTCATCGGTCTCCTCAGCAGGCGCGTCGCCATCGAACAACACAGGGCGGCCGGAGGTGAAGTGATCCATAATCGCGGCGAGCAGATGCGGTTTGAGGTGCGGCCACTCAACGCCCTCGCTCTTGGTGACCGTAATGAAATCGCCGCCCAGATAAACGCGCTCGACGCCATCGATGGCGAATAACGCCG
>CAZHWA010000473.1:0-2552 GCA_964536175.1 uncultured Terricaulis sp.
CCCCGCCCCGCAAGGGGGCGGGAGGTCGGTAAGGGCCTTGCATCGTGCTTTCCTACGCGCGCTTCGGCTTCTTCGCAGCGACTTTCTTGGCCGGCTTCTTGGCGCCGTTGGCGGCGACCGCCTCGCGGATCAGCGCCTTGAAGGCTTTTTCGTCCAGCCTGTCGTCTTCGCGGATGTCGATGGCGCGGCGCGTGGCGGCGTCGAGGCTGGCGTTGAACAGCCCTGACGCATCGTCAAGTGCGGCGCCCTTGGCGAAGGTGAGCTTCACTTTGTCCGTGTAGGTCTCGAACGTGCAGATGAGGCCGTTGTGCGACCAGGTCGGCACACCGGCCGGGTTCGTCGGCTTTCTCCACTTTGCCTCTTCGACCGCCTCGGGATCGGCTTCGTTAATCAGCTTGCGCACGCGCGCGAGCATATCGGCGCGCCATTCGGATGTTGCGGGCTCCTTCGCCGGCGCCTTTTTCGCTGCGGCTTTCTTCGCTTTCGTCGCCATCAATCAGCTCCGCGCTTTTGCGACATAGGGCAGGAAGAACATGTAAAGGCCGGTGATCAACATGAGGAAAAGCGGCGGCAGCGGCGCGTATGTGACCCACGCCGGCGGCGGGCCCCAGATCATGGCGACGAAATTCGCGATCACCGTTGCAGTGAAAAGGATGGCCAGCCGACGATGGCTCTGCCGGATGAACTTGCTCATGCGGGCTTCCTTAGGCTCGCGTTGCAGATACTGCGCGTACATCTAGCGCGCCTCGACCATTTTCCAGGCGTTGCCGGAGGGATCGCGCAGATTGGCGTCGACGCTGCCGAAGCGCGCGATCGGTTCCTGCGTGAACTCGACGCCTTTGGCTTTGAGCGCTTCGTAAGCGGCGCGGCAATCGTCGACCATGAGCACCAGCGGCGGCATCGCGCCTTTGGCGACCATCGCGCGCATTGTTTCCGCGGTGGCGGCGTCGAGCACCGGTTCCTGCGGCTGGAAAAGCCCGAGTTCAAAGCCGGGCTGGTTCGAGTGTTTCACGGTGAGCCAGCGGAACGGGCCGTTCTTGACGTCGGCGTGGACCTCGAAGCCCAGCTTGTCGACGTAGAAATCGAGCGCTTCGTCCTGATCGAGCACGTAGAGCCCGATGACGTTGATGCCTTTGATCATTGCAGACTCCGTGTGAGCGAATGGTGAGTAGCGAATAGCGAATAGAAAGTAGCCGCTCCTGAGCCGCCCTGTTCGCCACTCCCTATTCGCTACTCGCCTTCTTCGCCCGGCGCTTCTCCGAAACTGCTGACTTCAAATTCGGCCGGTAGGCTGCGCTGATGAAACAATGCGGAACCCGGTCTAGCCCCTTGGCGCTCGCCTGCTCGGCGGCGCGGAGCTCGCTCGGGGTTTGGCCGGTGACGTCCTTGAACACGCGGCCGAACGTGCCGAGGCTTTGCCAGCCGGTTTCAAGGGCGATGTCGAGGATCGGCATGTCGGTGTCGCGCAACATGGCTTTGGCGCGCTCGATGCGGCGCGTCAGCAGATAGCGATGCGGCGGCACGCCGAACGCTTCTTTGAACGAGCGGGCGAAATGCGCTTCGGAGACGCCGCTGACGGAGGCGAGACGCTCGACCGGCCAGTCTTCGTGCGAGGCGGCGTCCATGCGATCTTTGGCGCGCAGGAGCCGGCGGAGCAGCGCTGGGTCTTGGCTCGGCATTGAATTGCCATATAACCATATCGATGATATGGCTAGCCATATGAAAACGACCCTGAACATCGATGAGCGGGTCATGGCAGAGCTGAAGCGCGAGGCGGCGCGGCAGGGCCGGACAATGTCCGACCTTGTGGAAACGGCGCTGAGACTGTTCCTGCGCGCACCGCGCCGCAAGCAGCCACTGCCGCCACTGCCTGTGTTTCATGGCGGCGGCGCGCTGGTCGACGTCGCTAATCGCGAAGCGCTTTACAACGCCATGGAAGATCAGCCCTGATCGTCGTCGACACCAATGTCCTGGTCTATGCCGCCGATGCGGACTCGCGTTTCCACCAAGCGTCGCGCACTTGGATCGAGCGGCAGCGGGCGCGGCCTGACGCATGGTACATCACCTGGGCGATCGTTTATGAATTTCTGCGCGTAACGACGCATCCGCGCGTCATGCGGCGCCCCTGGTCAGCCGACCAAGCGTGGGGCTTTGTGTCCGCCCTGCTCGCCTCGCCCGGCCTGTCGGTCCTGGTCGCTGGACCGCGGCACGGCGATGTCGCCGCCGATGTCTTCGGCGAAATGCCCCATCTCGCCGGCAACATGCTGCACGACGCGCACACGGCGATCTTGATGCGCGAGCACGGCATCCGAAGCATCTGCACACGCGATGCGGACTTTCACCAATTCCGCTTTATTGAAGTGATCGATCCGCTGCAGGACTAGCTGTATAGCCTCTCCCAGAGCGCGTGGATCATCCCGGCGGTGGCGCCCCAGATGAAGCGGCCTTGCCAGGGCATGGCGTAGTAGTAGCGCGTGCGGCCTTGCCATTGCGCTTCGCGCTTTTCGTGGTTGGCGCCGTTCATCAGGAAATCGAGCGGCGCTTCGAACACG
>CAZHWA010000474.1:0-2541 GCA_964536175.1 uncultured Terricaulis sp.
GAAGCAATGCGCAGAAAAGCAAGAGAATTTTGTATGTGCGCGAGTCACGCAGGCGCACCATCACCCAATTTTCGGCCATTTTTCCACACCGTCTCAAACCGTCTCAAATCGCCTCGAAAATTTTGATTTGAAAGGCGGATCGCTTTTCTCGTGAGGCCGTCGTGTGAATCGACCGGGTGCTGGCGGGGTTCGCGACCACGATCGCTCGGTGGCTGAAGGAGCGCCTGGCGCCGGGCATCCGCATTATCGACGGGCGCGTGCAAGAGAGACTCCGCCCGCTCCGGCTGCGGGGTCTGCGGCGAGAGCGTGTTAGTCTGCAAGACGTACGCGGGCTTTAGGACGCCGTCGTCACCCGGTTGTGCGGGACTGTGATGGCGCACTCAAGCCCGCTGTTTGCGAAGCTCACCTCGACCTTTCCGCCGAATTCGCGGGCAATGGCGTTTTCGATGACGCCAAGGCCGTAACTCTTATGCTGCGGCCGGAGCGACAGGCGGGCCGTTGCTTTCCCGCCAGCTGATGCAGGTGATGCGTGAGGCGCAGATCAATGCGCGCGTCACGCTGGAAGCGCGGCTTGCGCGCTGGCTCCTGATGATGCACGACCGGGTCGATGGCGATGAGCTGTGCCTCACGCACGATCGGCTTGCGGCCATGTTGGGCGTGCGGCGCGCCGGGATATCTGTCACGGCCAAGAGGCTGGAACGCAACGGGGTTGTCCAATTGCGCCGCGGTGCGATCGTGGTCATCGATCGTACGGCGCTCGAAGCGAGTTCGAACGGCGCGTACGGCCGCGCAGACCGGATATTTGCCGATGACGCCGCGGATACGGGGACGACACCTTAATGGCCAGATACTTCTTTCACTTCTGGGATGGCGACAGCTTCATCTATGATACCGAAGGCTCGGATTTGACCGACGCGAACGAGGCCTACCTGGAAGGCTTTGAGACGGCGCAGCACTTGGCGATTGAACTCATTCGTGATCGCCGCCCAGTGGGCAGAGCTCGGCTCGACATTATCGACGATCGCGGTGCGAAGTTGTTCGAAGTGACGTTCGCCGAAGCGATCGGCGGACGCGTGGGGCCGCATGAGGCGCTGGCCTGCCACGCCCGCGCCCGCTCGGTTACCGATGAACTGGCGCACCAGATCAACGCGACCAGAGATGCGCTCAAAGACATGGCGAGTCTGATCAAACGAGTTTGACCCCGGGTAATCGGCCGCGGAGGGCCCATCGCTCCGCACCAGGCTGCTCGAGACCCCACTTCCACGCTTGTTGTTCAGCGTTTGATGAGCGAACCTGTCGAGGGTCGTGACAGGTGTGACGAGATGGGCAAGCGGGGCGGGTTTCCAATCGATTGGCCTTACGCAGTGCGGGTGCTGGCGTTGGCTTTGGCCGTAATCGCCGTGGCGTGCGCCTCGCCCTCGGATACCGAGCAGGCGCCGCGCGTTGCGGTCGAGACGGGCGTTGTGCAAGGGGAAAGAACCGGCGGCGTGGACGTCTTTCGCGGCGTCCCTTATGCCGCGGCGCCAGTCGGCGAGCTGCGCTGGCGCGCGCCGGCGCCCGCGCCTTCCTGGAGCGGCGTGCGTGCGGCCGTCGAATTCGCCCCCGCTTGTCCGCAACCGCCTGCGCCGTTGTTCGGCGATGTCGGCGAGACTAGCGAGGATTGTCTTTACCTCAATATCTGGCGTCCGGCCGGCGTCCGCGCCGGCGATCGCCTGCCGGTGATGGTATGGCTTCACGGCGGCGCGTTCGTCATCGGCTCGGGATCGTTGCCGATTTACGACGGCGCAGCGCTCGTCGGCGAGCGTCTCATCGTTGTCTCATTCAATTATCGGCTGGGCCGGCTGGGTTTCCTCGCCCACCCGGCGTTGTCGGCCGAGCGGAACGGACTATCCGGCAATTACGGCCTGCTCGATCAGATCGCCGCGCTCGAATGGGTGCAACGCAATATCGCCGCTTTCGGCGGCGACCCGCAGAACGTCACCGCTTTTGGGGAGTCCGCCGGCGGTTTGTCCATTCTCGCTTTGATGACATCGCTGCGGGCGCAGGGGTTGTTCGCAAAAGCGATCGTACAGTCCGGCGCCGGGCTGGCTGTATTCGCGCCGCTGCGAGGCGCGCCGCTGTCCGCCGAGAACGCCGGCGCTGCCTGGCAAAATCATCAGCGCCAGCTCGATCGCCGGACACGACGGCTTCGGCATGCTGGGCGTCTACTCGGCGACGAAGTTCGCTGTGCGCGCGCTGACCCAGGCCGCGGCCCAGGAATACGCCAGTTCCGGCATCACTGTGAACGCGTATGCGCCTGGCATTGTCGGAACGGACATGTGGGTCGAAATCGACAAACGCTTTGCTGAGCTCACCGGCGCCAAGATCGGCGAGACCTACAAGAAGTATGTGGAGGGGATTGCGCTCGGCCGCGCCTCAACCCCGGAAGACGTGGCTGCGTTCGTGGCCTACCTTGCCGGGCCGGACGCCGATTATATGACCGGCCAGACGCCGCTGATTGACGGCGGCCGGGCGACCTTCGTCTGGCACGGTCCGCAAGCG
>CAZHWA010000475.1:0-2532 GCA_964536175.1 uncultured Terricaulis sp.
TAATTCTTGACCAAAACACTTGGGTATCTTAGCTCTCGGCTTAGATAAGGCGGCAGGCCCGGCCCCTGAAGGGGCCGGCTTCTAGCACACCAATTCGGGGCCTTGCGAGTGCGCGGGAAGGACGAGGCATGCGTTTGACGTCCAAGGGCCGCTACGCGGTCATGGCGATGGCGGATCTGGCGCTGCACGGCGGCGCCGAACGGGCGGTGCCGCTCCAGGAAGTGGCGCGCCGGCAGGAAATTTCGCTGTCCTATCTGGAGCAGTTGTTCGCACGTATGCGTCGTGCCGGGCTCGTTGCAGGCGTCCGGGGGCCCGGCGGCGGCTACCGGCTCTCCCGCAGCGCCCAGTTGATGACGGTGGCGGAGATCATTGCGGCGGTGAATGAGCCGATTAAGGCGACGCGCTGCGACCCTGCCTCGACCAAGAGCTGCATCGGTCGCACCGGACGATGCATCGCTCACGGGCTCTGGCAAGAGATGGGCGACAGGATTCAGGCCTTTCTCGCATCCGTTTCACTCGCGGACGTGTTGGAGCAGCGGTTCGACGGGGATGCGCGCGTCGCCGCGGAATAACGCTATGAAGAAGACGTCGATCTATTGCGACTACAACGCCGGCGCGCCCGTACGTGCGGAAGCGGCCGTGGCGATGTCGCGCGCGCTGGCGGCGGGCGGCAACCCATCGAGCGTGCATAGCGTCGGACGCCGCGCTCGCGCACTGATTGAAGACGCACGCGAAAAACTTGCAGCTGCGCTCGGCGCCAATGCCGAGAACCTCATTCTCACCTCGGGCGCTACCGAGGCGCTGCATCTTGGCCTGATGGGCGTTTTTGGGGGCGCTCGTCCGAACGCGCGGGATGACGATGCCGTCGCGGCCTCGTTGATCGTCTCGGCGGTCGAACACGACGCCGTGTTCGAGCACGCGACGCGTGCGCTGGGGACCGATCGTATCGCGCCGGTCAACGCCCGTGGGATCATCGATCTTCCGGAGCTTCGCGCGCTGCTAACCCGTTCGCCTAAGCCGGCGCTCGTCGTTCTCCAACTCGCAAACAACGAGACCGGCGTCATTCAGCCGGTCACGCGCGTGGCCGCGCTCTGCCGAGAGCATGGCGCTCTGCTTATGGTCGATGCCGCGCAAGCGTTCGGACGCGTGCCCGTACACATCGCCGATTGCGACGCCAGCTACCTCATCGTCTCCAGCCACAAGCTGGGCGGCCCGCCTGGCGCAGGCGCGCTGGCTTTGGCGCCTGGGGCGCCGTTTGCTATTTCGCGCTTTGGCGGCGGGCAGGAGCGCGGCCGCCGCCCCGGTACCGAGAATATGCCTGCGGTTGTCGGCTTTGCCGTCGCCGCCGAGTGGGCGCTGCGCGATCTGGATGCTGAGACGCGCCGTTTGGCCGCGCTACGCGATCGCTTCGAGGCGGGGTTGCCTGCCGATGCGGTGGTCTTTGGACGCGGCGCGCCGCGCCTGCCAAACACATCCAACTTCGCGCTTCCTGAGCTTGCCGCGGAAACGGCCGTCATAGCCATGGATCTCGAAGGCGTCGCAGTGAGTTCTGGCGCGGCGTGCTCGTCGGGCAAGGTGCGATCCAGTCGCGTGCTGGCGGCGATGGGGGTGGCCCCAGAGCTTGCGAAGGGCGCGCTGCGCGTGAGTTTCGGCCACGAGTCCAAGGATAATGACGTCGATCAGGCGCTCGTCGCGCTCCACAAAGTCGCGGCGCGGCGCGCGCAGGGAGCGGCCGCATGAGCGCAGTCAAGGAAACCATCGATCGGGGCACGATCGAGGCGGCGCGGGCGCTGGAAGCGGAGAGGTACAAGCACGGCTTCGTCACGGATATCGAGCAGGATCTCGCACCCCCCGGGCTCAATGAAGAAATCGTCCGCTACATCTCGGGCAAGAAGGGCGAGCCCAATTGGATGCTGCAATGGCGGCTCGATGCCTTTCGCCGCTGGTTGACGATGGAGGAGCCAACTTGGGCGCTCGTCCGTTATCCGCCGATCGACTACCAGGCGGCTCGTTATTATGCGGCGCCGAAGAGCGGTGCAAAATACAAGAGCCTGGACGATGTCGACCCGGAGATTCTCGAGACTTACAAGAAGCTTGGGATTCCGCTGAAGGAGGCGGAAGTGCTGCTCGGCGTGGAAGGCGCGCCGAAAGTGGCGGTGGACGCTGTGTTCGATAGCATCTCTGTGGTCACGACCTTCAAGGCCGAGCTGGCGAAGGCGGGTGTTATTTTCTGCTCGATGAGCGAGGCCATTCGCGAGCATCCCGAACTCGTGCGCCAGTATCTGGGTTCGGTCGTGCCGACGACGGACAATTTCTTCGCCACTCTTAACAGCGCGGTGTTCTCCGACGGCTCATTTGTCTATGTGCCGCCCGGCGTTCGCTGTCCGATGGAGCTGTCGACCTACTTCCGCATGAATGCGGAAGGCACTGGCCAGTTTGAACGTACGCTGATCATTGCCGATGCAGGATCCTACGTATCGTACCTGGAAGGTTGCACCGCGCCGATGCGTGACGAAAACCAGCTGCACGCCG
>CAZHWA010000476.1:0-2532 GCA_964536175.1 uncultured Terricaulis sp.
ATGTGAAGGAAGAAGAACAGCGCGACGGCATATTCGCCGCGGCGAAAAAGGCCGACATGGATCTCATCTCGCTGGCCCAACGCATGGCGGCGCGCAAATCCGAACTGGCAAAACAGAACTAGACGGACCGCCAGCCAAACGCCGACGGCCCGTCAAAATGTCTGCCAGATTATGCCGGCGCCCAATCGCCGGATGGCGTGCGGCAGAAGGTTTCCGGCGGCAATTGCTCATTGCCGTACTGCGGATCGGAAATGGTCGCGCTGACACGCCGGCACTGCGAGCCGTAGCCGGGCGCGGCGGCCGGCTGCGACACCGAGAGCGAACGGGTGCCGCCCTGGTCGCTCTGCCAGCTGTCGTTCACGGGCGCGCCCGTATTCAGCGATTGATAATACGCATTCTCCACGCGCTGCTGTTCGCGCGCTGTCAGCCAACGGCACACGCCGTAGGTGCCGAGCCCGCCGACCGCCGCGCCGATCGCGGCGTTTTCCGCACGGTTTTCACGCGGGCCCTGCGTCGCGCCGACGACCGCGCCGACGCCGGCGCCGATCAGCGCATTGCGCGTGCATTGCGAAAGCTGCGTGCGCGGCGCGCCGTAGCCGGCGCCGTAGCCGCTGGTCTCGCACGCGCCCAGCGCGAGCGCGCTCGCAAAAGCCGCGCAGATCAGTTTCAGACGCATCCTAACACTCCGTACATATGGCTGCCCGTCCCTCGCAGCAGGCGCGCTCGAATGGCTCGGCGATGTTTTAGCAAACGCGAGGCGGTCCCGCTATTGGATAACCGAACACAGCGTCTCGGCAGCGCCCGGGCGCGTCCATTGCGCATTGATCGAGCGTCCGCGCAACTCCGCGCCGTTAGCTGCGTACCGGTAGCCGCCGCCTGCGGTGCGGGACGGCAAGGTGAGCGTGACATAGCCCTCCTGCTCAACCACGGCCTGCAACGGCGTGAAGGTGACGCGCAGCCGCGATCCGTCTTCGCAGGTAAATGTCGAAACTGTGGGCTCGGTGTTGACGGCGGGGCACGGCGTTTGGCAGGCGGCCAACAGCGCCGCTGCCGCCGCTGCAATAGCTATTCGCATTCAAATCTCCCTATGCAGAAGCTTACGGCATTTCGGCGCGAGGTGAAGCTGCTTCACACGCTCTTGGCTTGCCCCTGCGCCGGAAATCCCTAGAAACGGCCCTCGCGAAAGGGGACCTCGCATATGTCCAACGGCTATCTGGTGGCTGCTGCAGCTGACTTGGCCGCCGCACACGAGATCGCGGCAGGTTTCGGCCTTGACGTGATCGACGCCAGCTCCGTGCACGACCAGAACACCACTGGCGCCGCGCTCGCCGCGGCCGCCAATGTGGGACTCATCCTGAGCGAAGCGGCCGCGCGCGACGAAGCATTTGTGGCGCTGCTTGCGCGATTGGCGACGCGCCTTGCACGCGCGCAGCTGATTCTCGTCACGCCCGAAGCGCGCGCCGCGTTCGATCTCCTGCCGCAATCGTGGCCGGCCATGTCGCTGGATGAAGCGCGCACGCGCTCGAACGAATTGCTGCGCCGCCGCCAGGCCGAAGCGCCGCCGCTGGCGGGCGCCGAGCCGGAGGTGCAGCCGGAACCCCCCGCCGGTGGCGAAACACATCCTGACGGCAATGCCGCCGGCGAGCCCGCGCAGGCGGTTCAGCCCGAAGCGGCGCGCGAGGATGAACAGCCGACGGCGGCGCCCGAGACCGCTGAGGCGGACGAAGGGATAAGCGCGCCACCCGAGGCCGAACCTGAAGCCGAGGCGCCGCAGGAGGCGGAAACTGAAGCTCCGCCGGCGCAGCCCGAGGTGCAAACCGAAGCGCCGGGGCATACCGAACGGGAAGCGGAGGCGCCGCCGGCGCCGCAAGCCGCCGAGCCGCCGCCGGCGCCAGAACCAGAACCGCAGCCGGCGCCTGCCGCTCCGGAGCCGCCGTCTGCTCCCGCGCCAGACTCGCCGCCGCCGATGAGTGCGCCGCAAGCGCCGCCGCGCGCAGCCCCTGCGCCGGCGCCTGAAGCGGAATTGCCCTCGCCAGCCGGATCGGGAGTGGGATCCGATTGGGCTTCCCGGGACCGCATGCAAACGCCAAGCGCGCCTGCCGACGCCACGGCGTTCGCGCCGAGCAAGCTGCGCCGCGGCACGCCGGAGCTGGTGCGCATCGTCGTGCACCAGCCGAAGGATCTGAATGCTGTGATCAAGGCGGCCAAGAAAGTCGACCCGCGCACCGTGCCCGCGCCGCAAGGCATGAACATCGGCGACGTCGCCATCGGCGCCAGTATCGGCGTCGCGCTGGAGACACGCGGCGGCGCCTGCGAAGGCGGCCTGCAGCGGCGCACCTGGACCGGAGAACCGCTCGACTTCAACTTCGCCGTCGAGGCTGACGCCAGTGTGAAGCAGGTGGTGATGCTGGCGCGCGTTTTTATCGACGACGCGCAGATCGGCGTGCTGGCCTTCACGCGCAAAGTCTCTGGCCCCGCCAAGAAGCCGCACGGTCTGGGCGATCGCGCGCGCCTTCGCCGCCACAAGCGCGT
>CAZHWA010000477.1:0-1224 GCA_964536175.1 uncultured Terricaulis sp.
TTTACGCTGGCGGCGGCGGGATCCTTGAGGCGAATGCGAATGATGGCGGCGCAGGTGAGCCCGGCGCTCTCGGCGTCGACAAGGGCGACGATGGCGCGCAGCACGCCCGCTTCCTTGAGCCGCGAAAGCCGGCGCGAGACGAGGCTCGCAGACACGCCCGCCGCTTCCGCCAGGTCGGCCTGAGAGACAGCAGCGTCGCGCTGCATCGCCTTTAGCAGCCGAATATCGGCCTCGTCGAGCTGGACCTGTTCACGCTTCATGCAAGTTTATCCGTAATTGCGCATCGTTTGTGCAATTTTTGGAGCTTGTGCGCGCCAAACATCGCTGAAATTGCGCTGAAACGCTAGTAGCTTCGCGTCATGAGCGCAAAACCCAGGCCCGCGCCCCGGGCGATGCCGCAAACCGATTGGAGGCGCACCGCCGAGCTGGTCCTCTGCTCGCGGGCGATGGACGCCATCGAAGAGCGCGAGCTCGTTCCGGGGAAGAAGATTTTCTATCAGTTCAGCGCGCGCGGCCACGATATGGCGCAGGTGCTGCTGGGCCTGCATCTGACCCATCCGAAGGACGCGCTGTGCGGCTATTATCGTTCGCGACCGATCCTTTTGTCGCTCGGCGTGGCTTTGGAGGATGCGCTCGGCTCGGCCATGGGGCGCGCCGGCGGCTATAGCGACGGGCGCGATATCGGGGTTGTGTTCAACTATCCGAACCCATCCGGCGCCTCGGCGCTGCCGATGTGCGGCGGGGTCGGTGCGCAATACACGCCGACAGCCGGCTACGCGCAGGCGATCGAGTATCACAAGAGCGTGCTGGGGGACCGCGCCTTTGACGGCGCCATTGGCGTTGTGCTCGGCGGCGATGCTTCGGTGGCGACCAACGGCTTCTGGTCGGCGCTGACGATGGCGACGACGCTGAAGCTGCCGATGTTGTTCTACATCGAGGACAACGGCTACGGCATCTCGACGCCGGGCTGGCTGCAGACGCCCGGCTGCAACATCGCCGAGAATCTGGCGAGCTTCAAAGGCCTCAAGGTGCTCGACGGCGATGGCACGGATCCGGTGGAAGCCTCGGGGCTGATCGCCGATGCAGTGACCCACGTGCGCAACGGCGCTGGCCCAGCCCTCCTGCGCCTCGCTGTGCCGCGCCTGCAGGGCCACTCGTTTCAGGACACGCAGGCATACAAATCGAAAGACGTGATCGAGGCCGAATGGGCGCGCGATCCGCTGC
>CAZHWA010000477.1:1234-2529 GCA_964536175.1 uncultured Terricaulis sp.
CTGCCGAAGCTGAAGGCGCACGTCGTGCCTGCGCTGATGAACGAAAAGGATTGGGCGGCGCTGGACGCGGCGGCGGAAGAGCGTGTGCGCCGCGCTGTGCAAATTGCCGATCAGCGTCCGGTGAGCGACCCAAAGCAGGTGACGCGCTTCGTGTTCAGCGAAGACAACGCGCCGCAGCAGGAAGGGGGGCTTTGGAATAGCGGCTACGCGCCGCCGGCGACGAGCGATCAGCCGAAGCCGGAAGGGGCGCGCATAAACATGATTACGGCGATCCGGCGCACGTTAGATCACGAGCTTGCGGTCAATCCACGCGTGCTGGTGTTTGGCGAGGATGTTGGACCGAAGGGCGGCGTGCACGGCGTGACCCTCGGCTTGCAGGAAAAGTACGGCGAAGCGCGCGTGTTCGACACCTCGCTCTCGGAGGAAGGCATTATCGGCCGCGCCGTCGGCATGGCGATCGCCGGGCTGATGCCCGTGCCGGAGATCCAGTTCCGCAAGTACGCCGATCCGGCGACCGAGCAGATCAACGATTGCGGCACCATGCGTTGGCGCACGGCGAACCGGTTTGCAGCGCCGATGGTGGTGCGCATGCCGGTCGGCTTCTTCAAATGCGGCGACCCCTGGCATTCGCAGACCAACGAAGTGCAGTTCGTGCACTCGCCAGGTTGGCGCGTCGCCTGCCCTTCAAACGCGGAAGACGCCGTCGGCCTCTTGCGCACGGCACTGCGCGGCAACGATCCGGTGATGTTCCTGGAGCACCGCAATATGCTCGACGCCGCGAGCGCGCGCCGGCCCTATCCGGGCGATGAATTTGCGCTGCCGTTCGGCATCGCCAAGCGCGTGCGCGAGGGCGGCGACATCACCATCGTCACCTGGGGCGCCATGGTGGAGCGCTGCGAGGCGGCAGCGGACAAAGCCGACGTCAGCGCCGATATTCTGGATTTGCGTACGCTGGCGCCGTGGGATTGCGAGGCTGTGCTGGGGTCGGTGCGACGCACGCATCGCTGCTTCATCGTGCATGAGGATATCGGCACGGGCGGCTTCGGCGCGGAGGTCGCGGCGGTTGTCGCCGATCGAGCATTCCTCGATCTCGACGCGCCAGTCGCGCGCTTGACCATGCCGGATATCCCCTCACCGCACCATCCCGAGCTGATGGAGTGGGCGCTGCCGTCGGTCGAGAACATCGCAGCCAAAATGAAAGAGCTGGTGCGGTTCTGATGAGCGAGCTTGTCGACATCCTCGCGCCGCTCGAACAGGAAGGCACCAAGTCCGTGGTGCGCGCGTGGCTGAAAAAG
>CAZHWA010000478.1:0-2527 GCA_964536175.1 uncultured Terricaulis sp.
TCCGCGGTTGGCTCGTCCAGAAACAGCAATTCCGGATCGAGTGCGAGCGCCCGCGCTACCGCAGCGCGCTTGCGCATGCCGCCTGAGATCTGCGCCGGCCGCTTGTGGTGCGCGTCGGGACCAAGGCCGGCCATTGACAGCTTGAGCGCGGCGATTTCCCGGCGCAGTTTGGCTGAGATGTACGTGTGTTCACGCAGCGGCGCCTCGACGTTTTCGAGAACGGTGAGGTTTGAGAACAGGGCGCCGTCCTGAAACATCACGCCCACGCGCGGATCGATTCCGTGCGCATCGTGATAAGGAAAGGTGATCTCGCCGGCGGTCGGCTCCTGCAGCCCGACAATCTCACGCAACAGCACCGACTTGCCGCAGCCGGAGGGGCCCACCACGCCGAGTATCTCGCCGCGGCGCACGTCGAGATCGAGATTTTCGTGCACGACCTGTTTGCCGAACTGCGTCTTCAGCCCGCGCACGCGAATGGCGATCTCTTCGCTCACCAGTTCAGCTCCAGGAACCAGAGCGCAAACAGCGCATCGAGCAAAATGACCATGAAGATCGACTGCACAACTGCGCTGGTCACGCGCCGACCCAGCGAGGCCACGTCCCCGCCTACTGCGAGGCCCTGGCGGCATGCGATGATGGCGATCACGACGGCAAACGCCGGGGCTTTGGAAATGCCGACCCAGAAATGCTGTTCGGGAACGGTCTCCGACATGCGGCCGATGAACATGGCCGGGCTGATGTCCAGCGCCGCCCAGCACACGAGAATGCCGCCGGCGAGACCAGCCATCATGCCGGCGAATGTCAGGATCGGCGTCATGACGATCATGGCCCAGACGCGCGGCACGACCAGCGCGTCCATCGGCGCAATGCCGATGACGCGCATGGCGTCGATTTCCTGACGCATCTTCATCGCGCCAATTTCCGCGGTAAAGGCGCTGCCCGAACGGCCAGCCAGCAAGATGGCCGCCACCAGCACGGCGAACTCGCGCAGCATGGAAAAGGCGACGAGGTCGACGGTGAACACCGTGGCGCCGAAATCGCGCAGGATCCGCGCGCCTAGATAGGCCACAACCATGCCCAGGAAGAAGGAAAGGATAAGCACGATCGGCAGAGCATTGAAGCCGGCGACCTCCATCACGTGCACGGTGGAGACCCAGCGAATGCGGCGCGGATTGGCGATGAGGCGCACGGAGGTGACGAGCATTTCGCCCAGCACCTCTACCGACTCGATGATCTCCTCGCCGAGGCCGGCAATGACGCGTCCGACGCGTTCCAGGAAGCCGGATAGACCCGTTGGCCCCTCCGGTTCGGCTGCCGGGGCGCTTGCCGATTTTCTCGCGGCCGCCAACAGACTGAGGGCGTTTTCGTGTCTGCCGCGCACGGCGATGCGCTCACGATCGCCGGCGGGACTTTCACGGAAGGTGCGGTCGATCAGATAGGCGCCGGCGACATCGATCCGCCCGAGGCCGGCGACGTCCACCGCAGCGCCGGGGCGGAGGCGCGTCGATACCTCGCCCAAGGACGCTTCGAGACCGGCGATGGTGTCGACCGTCCAGTCGCCCCGCAACGCGAGCACCGGCCCGCGCTCGTCCTCATGCAAATCGAAAGCGGCCCCGGCGGCCATCATTGCTCCCCAGCGTCGAATTCTTCGACCACAGTGTCAGACGCCGTACGCCAGAAGCCGGCGCCTGACGGCTCAACCTCACATCCGATACCCGCTAACAGAAAATATTAGGCAAAGAATGGCTTTGCCCGCTGCGCGCGTTCCCGCGGGAGGGGAATCTCTTAACGATGCGTTGCCGACGGCGACGGCCTGGACGGCGGAATAAGCAAGACGGCGAGCAATCCTCCGGCGGCGGCGAGTCCCGCCATCGCCCAGTAGCCAGCCGCGCCGGCAGCGTCATAAAGCACGCCGGAAAGCAGGGTCGCCCCGCCCATCAACAACCCCGACGATACGGCGGCATAAATGTTCTGGGCCATAGCCGCCCCCGATTCCGGGGCTTCGCGGAACAACAGCCGCATCGCACCGACGTGCGTCGCCGCGAAAGAGAGCGCGTGGAGCGCCTGCAGCGGCCAAAGGACGAACCCGACGGGCGCAAAGCCCATGGCCAGCCAGCGGAGGAGACTGCCGCCGGCGCCGATCAGGATCAACGCTTCGGGCGTTACGCGCCGCTCGATAGCGGTCAGGCTCCAGAGCAGAGCCACTTCCACCGCCACACCGAACGCCCAGAGCAGCCCGACCGTCTCTGCGGGGATGCCCTGGCCTCGCCAGACGATAACGGAGAAACTGTAATAGAAGGCATGCCCGCTCTGAATAAGGCCACAGGCAAGAACAAGAATCAGGAATCGGCGCGAGCGTAGCAGGGCGTGTAACGCGGACAGACGCGCAGACGCATGCGCGGCTGAGCTGGAGGGGTCTGGTTTCAACGTCGCCAGAGCGCTCACCGCCGCAAGCGTTAGCAGCGCCAACGTCCATACAGCGACGGCGATCAGGCCAAAATGCGAGATTAGAAGCCCGCCGGCGATG
>CAZHWA010000479.1:0-2511 GCA_964536175.1 uncultured Terricaulis sp.
CCGCATGACGCAGGACCTGGCGCGATCGCTTGGCCTTACAGTGTTTCTGGTAACGCACGATCTCGACACGCTGCATGCGAGATGCGAGCGCGTCGCTGTCATATATGGCGGCAAGATCGCAGCCATCGGCGCCATCGCAGAGATCACCGCCGACGCAAAGGGGTGGGTAAAGGAATACTTTTCAGGACCGCGCGGCCGCGCTGCCGGGCGCGGCGCGGGAGGTTAGGCATGGAAACTAAGGCCAACTACGTTCTGATTGGCGCCGCTACGGTAATAGGCGTCGTACTGATAATGCTGTTCGCCATGTGGATTGCCGGCGGGCAGTTCAATCGCGGTTATAACGAATACGATGTCGTATTCGACGATCCTGTGCGTGGTCTGACCGAGGGCGGCGAAGTGCGCTTCAACGGCATCAAAGTCGGCGAAGTGGAGGATCTACGCATCGACCCCGACAACACCAACCGCGTTATCGCACGCATTCGCGTCGACGATGAAGTGCCGGTGAAAGAAGATAGTGAAGCCCGCCTGGAGCCGATCGGGCTCACCGGCGTTACCTTGATTCAGCTTTCGGCTGGCTCTCCGTCGGCCGAACTGCTCCGGCGCGGGATTGGGGGGCCGCCGCCGCGCATCCAGGGCAGGGGAAGCCAGATCGATATCCTGGTCGAGCGTTCGGAAGACATTGCGCTGCGCGCCAGCGAAGCAATGGCCGCCGTACGCGATCTGCTCACGGAAGAGAACATCGAGCGGGTCACGCGCATCGTCGAAAATCTCGAACGCGTTTCCGATCAGCTCGCGTCACGCAATTCCGTTGTCCACCAATCCGGCGAAGCTGCGCGCGAGATTGCCGTGCTTTCCCGCCAGCTACGGAGCGATCTGGCCGACCTCGATTCCGCGATCGCCGAGATCAACGCAGCGGCGGCTGTCGCCTCGGGGCAAACGCTGCCCGAGCTCGCGCTTGCCGCCGAGGAAATCCGCCGCGCCGCTGCCGGCGTCGCGCGCGTCGCCAATAATCTGGAAGAAAATCCCTCTGTGCTTACGCCGCGCAGCCCGTGGCCGACCGTGGAGCTGCAGCCATGATGCGCGCCTTGCTGTTTGCCTCGATGCTGACTCTCGGCGCTTGCATCTCGCTTCTGCCCGAGCCGCCGCCGCCGCCGCAGATGTTCGCGCTCGAAGCGCAGGGGGTCGATCGTCTGCAAGGCGAACGCCTCGATGCGGTGATCGCCGTGGCGGCGCCAACCGGCGAGCGAGCCATCCTTGGAACTGATGTGATTTGGCGCACCGGCGATCAGCTCGCCTTCGTCGATCGGATGCAATGGTCCAATCGCGCCGAGTACGCGCTTCAGGCCATGCTGATCGAGACGCTGCTGCGCCAAGATCGCTTTGCTGCCGCAACGCGCGCAGGCGAGGCGCGCTCCGATTACGAGATTCGCTGGGAGGTCCTGGATTTCGAAGTGCGCGAGGACGCCATGCAGGCCCGCTTCTCTGCCAATGTGCATCTCGTTTCCTCTCCCGGCAGGCGCATTGTCGCGAGCAGGATCGTCGACGCCGAAGCGCCCGTTGCGGGACGGTCGCAAAGCCATGCCGCCCAAGCGCTTGCGCGCGCCGCCCGTGAAGGCAGCGCGCGCATTGGGAGCTTTGCGGCAGATGCCGCGGCGCAGGATCTGACCCGCGCCGCGGCAGACTGATCAGGACGCCAGTGCGGCGTCGATGAGCAGGTAGGCGCGGACTAGGTCAGAACCCTCGCTCGTCTTCTCGCTCTTGGCGAGGTCTGGGCGGGAGCGGAACCGGGTTGCCAGAGCCTGGGCCTCACCGTTGCGCTTGACGTGGCGGGCGATGCGCGTGACCGCACCGGGGGCTGCATCCACCACGGCGCGACGGCGTGCAGTCGCTCCCTCGCGCGAGCAGCGGGCAATGCGTTCTAGATCGCCGGCGGCCAACACGTCGTCGAGGTCCACCCCAGCCTTGAACACCAGATCGACGACGTCCGTCTTCAGTGCGTCGTCGGGCGTTTTCCGCTGGGGCTTGCCGAAGTCGACGAGCCCGAGCTCTTCTCCAACAGCTTCGTTGGCGACTTCACCGCGTGGCGGCATGAAGTTGCCCCAGCCGCCAAAGCCCTTGAACAGGTTGCGTGGCTGAGGTTCGGCGCTGGCGCGCGTCTCCGTGCGAACCGCGCCACGCGCCAGAGCGGCGTTTGCAGCAGCTTGCAGCGTGGTGACTTCGGCGGGCGTCGCTGGGACGACGGGCTTGCGCTCGGCGGGACGCGACGCGGCAACCTTCCGAGCGCCGGCCGTCGCGGCCAGTGAGGACAGGCGTTTTTCGATCGACGCCGCATGATAGTCGGCGGCGGCCTGGCTTTCTTCCGACGCTTGGCGAGCGGCGTCGGCGGCGTCCTGCAGTTTGGCCAGCGTCTCCGCGGCGGCGTCCTGCAACGCAACCGCCTCGGCTCGGATCAGCTGGGCGGCGCGCTTGGCTTCATGGACGGCCGTACGCGTGGTCTCGCGCACTGCGCTC
>CAZHWA010000480.1:0-2510 GCA_964536175.1 uncultured Terricaulis sp.
GGCTCAGCGCGCCGGCGGGCGCGTGCACGCGCTCATCGGCAATCACGAGGCCATGAATGTCGAAGGCGATCTGCGCTATGTGCATCCTGGAGAATACGCCGCCTTCGCCACCCGCAATTCGCGGCGCGTGCGCGAGCAGTATTACGACAGCACCGTCGCCTACCTGCGCCAAAACCCTCCTCCGTCAGGCCTACCGTCCTTCGACGAGGCATGGCGCGCACAATGGGAAGCTGAGCACCCGCTCGGCTGGGTTGAGCATCGCCGGGCCTGGGCCGCAGATGGCGCCTACGGGCGCTGGGTCGCCAGACACAACACAATCATCCGCATCAATGACACGCTGTTCCTGCACGCGGGCATCGGCCCTTCTTTCTCCGCCGCTGAACGGGCGATCCTCAACCGCGCCGTGCAATCGGCGCTGAACGAGCGCCCGCTCGACGGCTATGCCGACATCCTCACCAATCAGGAAGGCCCGCTCTGGTACCGCGGCTTCGCCATGAACGAAGAAGCCGCCGAAACCGCAAATCTCGAAGCGGTGTTGGCGCGCCATGGCGTACGCCGCATCGTCATCGGCCACACTAAGCTAGCGCCGATGGTGATGCCGCGGTTTGGCGGGCGGGTGCTGGTGGCCGACATCGCCGTGCCGCGCGGCCATCCCGATCCACACGCCTTTCTCGTCATCGAGGGAAATCGCACCACGGCAGTGCATCGCGGCCAACGCGTGGCGATCGACGCTGCTACGCCTGAAGCGCAATGCGCCTATTTCGCCGCCATCGCCGCGCTCGACCCGCCGCAATCGCGCACGGCAGCGCTCGCGGCTGCGTGTTCAACCAACACCGACCTCGCCGTTCAGCCTGTAGATTGACGGCAGCGATCGGTGATTTGCCGGCGGACCCGCTCGGGATCGGCGATCGTTTCGAAGAAGCCATCGACATATTGCTGAGCCGCCCGGCGCCGCTGCTCCGACAGGCGGGCCTCCCCGGCAATCACCGCCCCGATCGCCTCACGCCGCGATTGGAATAGCGCAATCGCCGCGGGCACGTGCTCATTGTGGGCGCAATAGCCGCGATAGCGCCGGTCACGCACACTCGACATTCTGAGATTCGACGGCGGGGCGGCGTAGGGCGCATCGACCAGACCTGAGCTGTCGAAGTCATACGGGGCGGCGACGAGCCCGCTGCGCGCCGTCTCCGAGGCGGCCAGCAGGCGCGTGTTGTGGCAGCAATCGCGGCCCTGGGCGCCCTCCACCATGTCCCAGTCGACGTTGCCGATCATGAATTGAAACAATGCCAAACGCGCTCCGGCCTCAGCATCCAGCGAAGCTGCAGTCACGACGCCGGTTTCGATCTCGAGCGCAACGCGACTATTGCGGCGCGCAAGGTCGTCCTCGTCCTCGACAAAAAACCCGAACCAGCTCTCGTCCCTGCGCCGGCCTTCTGTATCCCGGTACGTCACGTTGAGCGGACGCGCACGGAAGCTCATCGGCGTGATCTCGTTGTAAAGCCGATACGCGAGATATTCGAGCACGTAGTGCTGCACGAAATTCGCATTGGGCCGGCAATGCGTCGTCAGCTTCAACCGGTTTTGTCCGCGAAAGAGCGTGTTGCGCAGTTCGTTGTTCTCGAAGTCGATGCGCAAGGGCGGAAATGTGCAGCGATCGGTGATGCGCCGGGACTGCCCGCGTGCGGAGACGAGGAGGTTATAGCGCTGAGGTTCGGTCTGACCGTTGAGGATAAGTGCGCCGGGGTGAGGGTCGGTGTTTCGACGGGCGGCGCGCAGGAGCGTTGTGAACGGGGCTTCGATGACTATGTCGAGTTCGCTGTTGTCGACGAAGAGCGGGTGCTGTGCCTGGGCGGGGCTCGCAAGGAGGAAAGTTGCGGCCAGTCCGATCCAGAAGTGTTTGAGCATCCCCGCCTCCATCATGCTGGGCGGCGATCTTGGACCGAGATCAGAGCGTGTGGAAGCCAACTGCGAGCAGCGCGACGGGCAGAACCAGGCTGGCGCCGAAGCAGAGCGCGAAGACGGTCATGGTTTGGCAGCCGGCGGAAGCGGTGCGGACGACTTGGTTGATGCGGGCCATTGCTGTTTCCTCCCAGCGGCCGCCGTCATCAGCGACCGTGAGCAGAGATGTATCCGCGGCCGGGGTTGGACGCCGTGACCCCGGTCACGGTCTGATCGGCGCTGGGTTCTACCGCCAGATGGGCCTCCTTTTGCGCGTCTGCATGCCTGCCATGCTTCTTTGAAAATCAATAGCTTAGCTCTATGGCGCGGGTGCGAAGGATCAATTGGTCACCCGGCGTAGCAGTGCTTACATTTTGCCTACACCCAACCACTCAAAGGAGAACACAATGCTGGGGATCGGCGACAAACTGCCTGCGTTCAAAGTGACCGGCGTGAAGCCCGGCTTCATGCAGCACGAAGAAAAGGGTCAGTCGGCCTTCGAAGAGATCACGGACGCGTCGTTCCCGGGCAAGTGGAAGATCATCTACTTCTACCCGAAGGACTTCACCTTC
>CAZHWA010000481.1:0-2504 GCA_964536175.1 uncultured Terricaulis sp.
GCCATCGTCTGGCCGTTCGTCGGCAAGCTTGGCCCGCAGGGAAAGGCGCCGCTGCAGCCGGGCGAGCGCGAGGCTCCGGTGACCGCAGTGGCGTTTCATCCAACAGAAGAAGTGCTCGCGATCGGCTACAGCGACGGGGCGGCCATCCTCGTGCGCTTCGCGGACCAGACCGGCATGGAATTGGACGAACCTGGAGAAGGCGCGGTCACGGCGCTGGCCTGGAGCGCGGACGGCAAACGCATCGCTATCGGCGACGAAGCCGGCCGCGGCGCGATCATCGATCTTTAGCTATTCGGCCGCGACACGCGCGGACGCGGGCTGGGCGCGGTCGAAATCGGTGATGTAGTCGCGGGTCAGCGGCACGGCGCGCCGGTCTTTAACCAGCTGCAGCTGATAGACGACGAGTTGGCCTTCGCGGAAGCCGGCTTCCGCCCCTGCGAGATAGAATTCCCACATACGGCAGAAGCGTTCGTCGTAGAGCGCGCGCACCTTGTCGCGATTGGCGGCGAAGCGCTTGCTCCATTCGCGCAGCGTGTCGGCGTAGTGTAAACGCAGCGTCTCGACATCGGCGACGATCAGTCCCGAGCGCTCTACGGCGCTCACTATCTGCGAGAGCGCCGGGATGGTGCCGCCGGGAAAGATGTACTTCTCGATCCAGGCGTTGCCCCCGCTCGGGCCGTCCATGCGTCCGATCGTGTGCAGCACGGCCACGCCCTTGTCGTCGAGCAGGCGCGCAATCGCCCCGAAGAACGCATCGTAGTGCGCAGGGCCTACGTGCTCGAACATGCCGACCGAAACGATGCGGTCGAACGTGCCGTGCACGTCGCGGTAATCGAGCGGCTCGAACTTGACGCGCCGATCCAGGCCGCGCTGCGCCGCGCGCTTGCGCGAGTCCGCCAGTTGCTCCTGCGACAGCGTAACGCCGAGCACCTCCGCGCCGTGTTCTTCAGCCAGCGTCAGCGCCAGCCCGCCCCAGCCTGAGCCGATGTCGAGCACGCGCTGACCGGGTCCGACCAACAGCTTGGCCGCGATATGCCGTTTCTTGGCGGCCTGCGCCTGATCGAGGCTCATGCCCGGATGCGGGAAGTAGGCGCAGGAATATTGCCGGTCCTCGTCCAAAAACAGACGATAAAGCTCGCCTGAAAGATCGTAGTGATGCGCCACGTTGCGACGCGCCGCGCGGCGCGGATTGCGCGGACGGCGCCGGCGCCCGAACGGGCCGCGCCGTCGCTGGGCCACTTGGCGCAGGTTGCGCGTCGCCACCGAGAGAAAATCGTAGAGCGTGCCGCGCTCGATAGTGAGGCCGCCCTCCATATAGGCCTCGCCTGTGGCGAGCCCGGGGTGGCGGGCAATGCGCCGGAGCGTGGCGTTGTCGCGGATGTGCACGATGACGGGCGCGTCCGCTTCAGTGCAACCCGCGCAATAGAGCCTGCCATCCGGTCCGCGCGCCGCGAGCGCACCGTTCCGAATGATGGATTTGAGCAGGATCTCCAGCATGGCAATAAGAGCGTTGCTTCGCAGCTCTTGAACTAACGGCTACAGGCGGCGTCAGTTCCTATCTGGGACCTCGTCCGCGCTATTTCCAGCTTTCAGAAGCCGCAGAGCCGGTGGCGCAGTTCGTCATACTGGCGATCGCGCGGGCGGATAAACTCACCGCCGTTCTCGATCCACACCTGCCCATCGGTCCAGACGCACGGGGACGGACGCACAGTCCGCGCCACCGCAGCCTGCTCGCGCACTGGGCCAAGCTTGGCGTCGACACTGGCGGCAAACAGGGTGGGCAAGACGATCAGGAGCATGAGAAACAGTGCGAGCGGAAACGATGCCGCATCGTCGCAGCCGCGGGGTGTCTGCTCAGGCGGGCGCCGGAGAGCTTGGCCCAGCTCAACCAGAAGCGCGCCCGCGCCGGCGCCAGCAGCGCGGGCGTGCACGCCAGCTTCCCAAGCTGCGATATGCAACCGGCGCCATGCTTCCTCGCCAGCTCGCCAAAGACGTCTGCTGAGCCAAGCCCATAAAACCCGAAGTCTGTAGGCGAGGCGCGCGCCATGGCGCCCGAGCTCCTGCTCGAGCGTGCTAAGGGCCTGGTCTAAACCGGCCGGCAGTCTGGCGGGGAGTTCCATCGCCATTCGCCTTGCCGCACTCTAGGCGATGCCCTCCCCAGCCGCTCAGTTTCGGTTTTGTAACGTTCGGACAAGTCGCGCCCATACGGGTGCGCCTTCGCTTAGTATTGCCAAGCATCAGCCCGCATTTTCGATCTGCAACAGGGCATGTCTCAGTTTGGCGGCGGAGGTTGCGGAGTCCTGGCGCCGCTCACGTAGCTCTTCGACGACCTCTTCTGGCGCCCGCTCGACGAATTGCGAGTTGCCAAGTTTTTGATCCATTTTCGCGATCTCGGCGTCGAGCTTGGCGATGTCCTTAGCGAGCCGCGCCGCCTCCGCCGGCAAATCGACCACGCCTCCAAGCGGCAGCGCTACAGTGGCGCCGTCGAGCACGAACGTCACCGA
>CAZHWA010000482.1:0-2500 GCA_964536175.1 uncultured Terricaulis sp.
ATCGCAGCTTGTATCTGATAGGGACCCGGCTTGCGCGCGCGCATCGCCTTGTCGATCAGCGCAAGGCCTTCCTGGATCATCGGCCGCTTCCACTTCGTGCGGTCTTGATCCTCCAACAGCACGCCATTGCCCTCCGCGTCGAAGCGCGCCGCACAGCGCGAATGCTGCAACAGCATCAGCGCCAGGAGCCCCATGATCTCCGGCTCGGCAGGGAACATGCGCAGCAGCAGGCGCGTCAGCCGAATGGCTTCATCGCACAGCGCCGCGCGTTCTTCGTCCTGCGGTCCGGCGGAATAGCCCTCGTTGAACACGAGATAAATCATCGCTGCGACCGCGGCGACACGTTCGGCGCGCTCGACGGGGCCAGGCGTCTCGAAGGGCACGCCAGCGCTCGCGATTTTCGCCTTGGCGCGAGTGATGCGCTGCTCCATCGCGCTTTCGCCGACCAGAAACGCGCGCGCGATCTGTTTCACGCTGAGGCCGGAGACGATGCGCAAAGCCAACGCCACCTGTTGCGTCGCGGGCAAATCTGGGTGGCAGCATATGAACAAGAGCCGCAGCACATCGTCGCGATAATCGGCAGCGTCGAGCCGCTCGACCGTATCGGCTTCGACGTCGCCGAGATCGGAAATCTGCTCTTCATCCGGCAGTTCGCTCTGCTTTGCGCGGCGGCGCACGCCGTCGATCGCTGCATTGCGCCCCACCATGATGAGCCAAGCGGCAGGATCGCGCGGCGGTCCGTTCTTGGGCCAGCTCTTCAGCGCGCGCAGGCAGGCGTCCTGAAATGCCTCCTCGGCCAGCTCGAGGTCGCGGAAATAACGCAACAGCGCGGCGACTGCCTGCGGCCGCGCAGCTGTGATTGCGCCGTCGATCCAGGCGAGATCGCTCACTTACGCGACCTCGCTGCCCGTGTTGTAGAGCATGATCGGCCGCAGCTCGTAGGCGCCGCCGGGATTGGCCTTGGTCAACTCACGCGCGAATTCGAGACCCTCCTCCAGGTTGTCCACATCGATAATGTAGAAGCCCAGGAGCTGCTCCTTGGTCTCGGCATAGGGGCCGTCGATGACCATGCCGTCCTTCTTGCGCAGCGTGGTAGCGGCCGATGTCGGCAACAGCCGAAGCGAGGGCTTGAGCTTGCCCGCCTTCTCCCATTTCTCGTGCACCACATTGAGGCGCGCCATCACGGCGTCGTCCTCCTCTTTGGTCCAGGAGAACACGGCGGCTTCGTCATTGTAACAAAGGATGGCGTACATCATGCGGTAAAGCCTCATCGCTTCCAAGGAACGCAGCCATAGGGCCTCATCCGACACCACGTCGAGATTTTCCTCACATGCGATCGATCGCCTTAAGTCGCGGCAATGTTGCATGCGCGCGCTTGACGCTGCCGCGTTCACTTCGGTTGAGTTACGCCGAGGCGAGGGACGAATGGCGGAGGTGTTTGTTGCTTCGGCGCCGGGCCAGGAGGCCCAGGCGAAGGCGTTCGCCGAGGCGCTGCGCGTGCTCGGCTACCAGGCTGAGGCTGGCGCGCCGAGCGAAACCGACATCGCCAAGCGCGCCGACGAAGCCAAGGTTGTGCTGGTGTTGTGGTCCGTGGCCGCAGCCGGCGCCCCCTGGGTGGCGGCGCGCGCGATCCTTGCGCTCGACCGCAAGAACCTCATCAACGCCGAACTCGAGAGCGGGACGACGCCCGCCCCGTTCCACGCTGCGCCGAAAATCGACCTGCTGCCGCGCGACCGCACCAGGTTCAAGAAGCGCTTCGAACGTCTCGCCGCCGAACTCGACAAGCTCTCGCCGACCAAGGCCGACCCGAACAAGCTCCTGGACGCCGTCGCCAAGGCGCGCGCTGGCCTCCTGGCCCATCCCGAACCGGAACGCGCGCCGCAATGGCGCCTGCCCGCCCTTATGACGGCGGCGGTAGCGGCGCTGTTTGTGGTCGGGTTCGGCGCAGGGCGATTGGTGCAGGCGTTCAATTCCGGCGCGCTGTTGGCAACCTCGCAGGCGGACGCAGCGCAGGCTCCAACGGCCGCCGCGGCGACGGCGCCGATCACCTTGACAGATTTGCAGAGCCGCAGCTGGCGCGACATCGCTGCCGGAATCGATGAGGCGACGGCTGAGCGCATCAAGGCCGATGCGGCCGCGGGCGATGCACTGGCGCAGACCCTCGCGTGTATCGGCCATCTTGCGGGCGCATCCGGCTTCTTGCCGAGCCCGACCGCTGCGCGCGAACAGTGCGACGCGGGCGCCGCGCAGAGCAATCCGGCTGCGCTATATTATTCATGGGTGCTGCACCGCGAGGCGCCCCATGCCGGCGTCGCAGCCGACGTCGCGCGTGCGCGGCTGGCTCAGGCGGCCGAGCTGAACTGGACGCCGGCGCTGGTTGATCAGGCCTTGCTGCGGGCGCCCGACGCCAACGCGCCGCTCGAGGGTCAAGCCGAGGCGGGGCGTCTCTTGCTTGCCGCCGCCGAAGCCGGCGATCCTCGAGGGCAGTTTCATTACGCCC
>CAZHWA010000483.1:0-2495 GCA_964536175.1 uncultured Terricaulis sp.
GTAGAAGAAATCCATGTGCTTGAATTCGGCGCGCGCGGCGCTGAACAGCTCTTCGCAGAGCTTCACGTGGCCATCCATCGAGCCGCCGATGTCGAGGAACAGCAGCACCTTCACCGCATTACGGCGTTCGGGGCGCAAGACGACGTCGAGATAACCTTGCTTGGCGCTTTGCTCGATGGTGGCGTCGAGATCGAGTTCGTCCGGCGCGCCGGTGCGGGCGAATTTGCGAAGGCGCCGGAGCGCGATCTTGATGTTGCGCACGCCAAGTTCGACGCTGTCGTCGAGGTTCTTGTATTCGCGCCTGTCCCACACTTTCACGGCGCGGCGCTGGCCGCCCTCGCCGCCAATGCGCACGCCCTCGGGATTGTAGCCGGAATTGCCGTAAGGGCTCGTGCCGCCCGTGCCGATCCATTTCGAACCGCCTTCATGCCGGCCTTTCTGTTGTTCGAGCCGTTCTCTCAGCGTCTCCATGAGCTTGTCCCAGCCGCCGAGCGCTTCAATCTGCGCTTTCTCCTCATCGGTGAGAAATTTCTCCGTGAGTGCGCGCAACCATTCGGCGGGAATCTCCGCGTTGACGGCTTCGGCGGCGTTCTCCAGGCCCTTGAACACATGGCCGAACACGCGGTCGAACCTGTCGAGATGGCGCTCATCCTTCACCAGCGCGGCGCGCGAGAGGTAGTAGAAGTCCTCGACGCTCGGCGCGATGGCGTCCTTCTCCAGTGCTTCGATGAGCACGAGATATTCCTTCAGCGTGACGGGCACGCGCGCGGCGCGAAGTTCGGTGAAAAAGCGTTGGAACACGGGCGCCAGCTTAGCGTGCGCTGTCGTTTGAAGGCTAGGTCTGCGCTCCGTTCACGCCTTCGTCACGTAGCGTGCGCTTGCGTGGGGCTTTGCCTTTCATGACCTGCTTCTGCGTGGGAACTGCCTCTACGGCAGGCGCGCCTGCGCCGTTGGAGGATGCGGCCTTGGCTGCCCGGCTCTGTTTTCTGCCGCCTTTGCGGCGGGGCTGCTTAGGGGCGGTCGTCTCGGGACTGGCGAGATGGTCGGTGGGTTGACCCTTGTCGGCGCGCGCCAACAACCTCTTCTCGACCGAGCGGCTCATCATCATGCCGGCTTCGGACTTTGCGTGCGCCTCGGCGCCGGCGGCCTTGGGCATTCGTTCGCCCGTGCGGCGGGCGCGCTCGCGGCCGGCCCCGGCGCCCGGCCCGGCCTTGGCGCTCTGCTGGGCGGGCGTAGGCGCATCGAGATCGACATCGCCAAGATCGACCGGCAGTTCTTCACGCCGTTCAGGTTTGCGGCTTTTCTTGATGCGGCGGCCCGGCTCACGGGCGACGATCTGTGGCGAGGGCATGGGGCGCGCTCCATCTTGCTTTCAGATGAACACGCGCGCTGCTCGCACCGTTCCGTTCAGAGCCGCTGCTGACTGAATTCGCCGAGCGTTGCGTTCCACAGCGCATTGGCCGCCGCTTCGCCGCGCTCTGCGGCGGCCGCGTCCGGTGCAACGACGGTATAACGCAACTTGACGACCCATTGGCCGATCTGGGCCACGGACACGCGCGTGTACATGAGCGCGCCGTCGTCCTCTCGTGTCACCAGGAATTGCGCCGTCCGCTGCTGCGCGCGAGCGCCCGCGCCCGTCGGGGCAGGCAACTCGCGCGCGTCCGGGAAGCGCTGACGAATGGCGGCGACGGCGCCCTGGATCAGCTCCTCCATCGAAGGGTCGAAAGAATAGCGTGTGGCGTAGAGCGTAATGTTCTCCGACCCGTCGCTGGAATCGCATGCGACGTCCTCGCCGCGCGCGGCCTGCGGGAAGATGACGAGCCGATTGGTGTTTGCTGGAGCGAGGCGGCAGACAAGACCGCTGCGGCCGTGACGGACCACCACTGGGCCGTCGGAGGGCAAGGCCTCGAAGACACCCGCGGCGTTACCCCGTGCGATCAACTCTTGGGCCGCGACCGATAGAGACGTATCGGCTTCTTGCGCATGTGCGTACGCACACGCCATCGCACTCATGCAAAGCGTCGCCACCGCCAGAATCCGCCGCACAGCAGAATCCTCCCGGACCGGTTGTACTTTGGCGCGCGGCTGCTGTCGACGATTGGCCTCAGCGCTCATTTCGCCGCGCGCCGCCCAGCTTTGCGCGCGCGCGCGCACGCTCGAACGGAGGGCGCCGACGAGCCAGATCAAGCGTCGTCAGGCGCCTCCGCGCTGGTCGCGGCGGGCCAGGAACGCAAGGCGCTCGAACAGCATGACATCGGCTTCGTTCTTCAACAGCGCGCCTGCGAGTGGCGGGATAAGTTTGGCCGGATCGCGCTGTTTCAGTGTTTCGGAGTCGACGTCATCGACCAGCAGGAGCTTCAGCCAGTCCAGCAATTCGCTGGTCGAGGGCTTCTTCTTGAGGCCCGGTACTTTGCGCATGTCGTAGAAGGTGCGCAGCGCCTCGTTCACGAGGCGGGTTTTCACGCCGGGATAGTGGGCTTCGACGATGGCGCGGG
>CAZHWA010000484.1:0-2487 GCA_964536175.1 uncultured Terricaulis sp.
ATCGATCTCGATCCGCAGACCAACGCCTCCATCATGGCGACCGGTCCGGAGAAGTGGAACGCGTTGCGCGAGGCCGAGCGCACGCTCGATTTCTTCTTCGAGTCCTACATCGTCCAGCAGCGGCCAAAGGCGTTCAAGTCGCTGGTGGAGAAGCAGGTCAGCGACCTCAAGGGCAAACCGGACATCGCGCTCTGCGCTTCGGCGCCGGAATTTCGCATTGTCGAGCGCGACATGATCGAAAGCTTCGTCAAGCGCGGCTTCCAGATCGACATGATCCAGAAGTGGATCTGCGAGCGCTTCGCCAACGGACTGAGGAACGTCGTCAACGAATACGACTACATCCTGATCGATTGCCCGCCCGGCATTTCCCTGTTCGCGGAGGCCGCGCTGATCGCGGCCGACGCCATCCTGGTCCCGACAATTCCCGATTACGTCTCCCGGCTTGGCCTCATCACCTTCCGCAAGCGGGCGCTGCGGCTTATCAATGAGCGGCGCGGCGGGCCCTCGCAGCTCTTCGTGCTGGCGACCAAGTTCGACGAGACGTTTTCCCTGCATCGTTCCGAAGCGCAGCTGCTGAAAGACAATCTCGGCGAGGCCATGTTCGACGTGCGCATTCCTCAGCACGTCGACATCGCCAAGGCGGCGGAATGGTCGGTGACGCCGCGCACGTTCGAGCAGAAGTACGGCGCGATGGCGCCCGTGGTGAAAAAGCTCGGCGAAGAGTTTCAGGCCAAGGTGGATCTGGCGCCCGCTCTATGAGCCTCAATAAAACGCTCGATCGCTTGTTCGACGAAATTCGCCGCGAGGCGAAACGCAATCCAGATTTCGCCGACCGGCTCGACGCGGTGCTGCGCCTGCATGAATCCCGCCGCGACGTGCCCGATGCGGTCGTCGAAAGCGTCGCTGCGCAACCTTCCGCCCCGCAAGATGGGGAGGGGGCTGCAACTCCGCCGGACGCCAAGGCAGCCCGCAAGAAACGCGCCGCCGAGACGGCGGCGGCACAGCCTCCCCCGCTTAATCCGGCCGGTCTCTTCAAGCGCGAAGGCGAGGACGCGCTGACGGCCGCGCTCGCAGCGCTTGACGAAGCGGCGCTGCGCGCGCTCATCGCCGAACACAACCTTGACCCCGCCGGCGAAACCCAGGCCATGCCGCACGAAGAGCTCGCCACGCATATCGTCGCCCAGGCCAAACACCGCGCCGAGCGCGACGACAAGATGTTTGATTATTAGCGCTCCAGCAGCGCTGCGCGCATCTCGGGGATGAACGCGCCGCGCGCACGATCCCAAACCGGAAACGCGCCGGCGAAGTCCCACACGCACCAGCCCAGGCCTTCCGCCTCGCACGCCTCGCGCACCGCGCGCGTCCAGAGCGCGCGCTGCGCCGGCAGGGCGGCGCGGTTGACGCCGAACTCACCGAGTTGCATTGCGTATCCATGCGCGCTGGCCCACGCCGCAGCCTGCGCGATGTGCGCGCGCACGGCGCGGCGATCGCCCTCGCTTCCCCACGCACGCCCAAACACCGGCGCATCGTCGCCGAGCCATTCGGCGCCCTGATGAGTGAATGCGTGCGGCTGATAGTAATGCACGCTGACGGCGACATTTGCGCCTTCCGGCGGACGCCAGCGTGCAAGCGCATCGATATTCTGCCAATTGCCGGGTCCGAACACGACCAGACGCTCGGGGTGGCTGGCGCGGATGATCTCCAGCACGGACGCCTGCACATCGGTGAGTCGCGCCCCGTCCCAGGCGCGCCCGTGCGGCTCATTCAGCGGCTCGAACACTAGCGCGTCCGGCGCTTCGGCGAAGCGCTCCGCGATCTGGCCCCACAGCGCAAGGAAGCGCGGGGTTTCGCGGTCCGGCTCGGCGATCAGGCTTTCGTAATGGTGCGCGTCGAGCTGCACGATCAGGCCGCGCTCCAGCGCCCAGCCGACCACCTCGGCCACGCGCGCCATGTGCGCCCGCGCAGCCATCGCGCGCGCGTCCATGTGCCGATCCCAGCGCACGGGCAGACGTACGCCGTCAAACCCGGCCGCGGCGATGGCGTCGAGATGCGCCGCCTCGACGCGATAGCCCCAGTCGCCTTCGTTCGGCGCCTCGAGCGCATTGCCCAGATTGACGCCGCGTCGCATCGGAAACAGGGGCGCAGACGCCAAGCTCGTCGCGCGCGAGCATGCCGCGAGCGCCGCTCCGCCAAAGAGAGCCTGTCGGCGATTCACCGATGAACCATAGCAGATGACGGGCGTGCGAAAGCCCGCTAAGCACGCCGCCTATGTTCGACAAAATCCTGATCGCCAACCGCGGGGAGGTGGCGGTCCGCATCGTCCGCACCGCACGGCGCATGGGAATCAAGACCGTGGTGGTCTATTCCGAAGCCGACCGCGACAGCCTCGCGGTGGAGTTGGCAGATGAGGCCGTCTTCATCGGCCCATCGCCGGCTGCGCAATCCTATCTGGTGATCGACAACATCGTGGGCGCCGCCAAGCAAACC
>CAZHWA010000485.1:0-2476 GCA_964536175.1 uncultured Terricaulis sp.
GGGGGCTCAAAGCCTCGGCTTCGGCGGCGTCTAGGCCGAGCTTGGTGTTGATGCTGGTGGGGATGAGCGGCGCGAGTTCGAACAGGCCGGAGATGGCGTAGGCGGCCGGCACATGCGCTTCGGTGGCAAGCAGACATGCCGCGAGATGGCCGCCGGCAGAATGGCCGCTGACGATGACGGGCGCTTGCGTCTCGCGATGCAGCACGGCGCAGGCCGCGCGCATCTGTTCGACGATGTCGCCGATGCGCACGTTGGGGCAAAGGTCGTAGCTGGGCACGGCCACGCTGACGCCGAGGTGGTTGAGGCCGCGCGCGTGAATGGAATGGAAACTCTTGTCCAGCGCCTGCCAATAGCCGCCGTGAATGTACATGATGGCGGGGCCGGGGCCGGCTTCGAACAGATCGAAGGTATGGCGTTCGCCCTTGCCGTACCTGATTTCGCGCGGCTGCTTTATTTCGCGATACGCTGCGCTGTCGCGCGCCCAGCTTTCGATGATCGCCGCGTTATCAGGCACGCGAGCGCGGTTGTTGTATTCCTTTTCGAGATCGAGGCTCATTCTTCGTCCGGGAAGTCGAAGCCCGGCCACTTCGAGCCGTACAGCTGATAGCCGAGGATGGTGTAGGTCTGCGACACGTTCGGATTGGCGCGGATGTTTTCGGTGACGACCTTCTGGATAGTGTTGAGGTCCGGGTGTTCGATGCGCACGAGCAGATCCCATTCGCCCATGATCGAATAGATGTCCATGATCTGCGCATTGTCGTCGCGCAGCGCATTGCCGACGCTCTCGGGCGTGGCGTCCTTGACGCGGACAAAGACAAAGAGGCTGTGATCGGCCATCGGCTGCTCCTGGGAGCACTCTTAGCGCGCTGGCAAAGGACCGTCATCCCGGGCGAGCGGAGCGAGACCCGGGACCCAGGGACCGCTGGTCTGTCGTTTGCCCTGGATCCCGGCTCTATGGCGCGTGCCGCGCCTCCGGCCGGGATGACTGCGTGATGATTTGCTCGGATCAGCGCGGAACGACCGCGGTGGTTTCGATTTCGATCAGCGCTTGGTCTTCGATCAGCGCTTTCACTTCGACCACGGCCATGGCCGGAAAGGTCCTGCCCATTTTCTCGCGCCAGATCGCGCCGATCTCGGCCTGGGCGGCCAGGTACGCGCGTTTGTCGGTGATGTACCAGGTCATGCGCGCAATGTGCTCGGGGCCGGCCTTGGCTTCGCGCAGGACGGCGAGCGTGTTGTCGAGGGTTTGCGCGAACTGGGCGGGCAGGGTGGTTGCTTCGAACTTGCCTTCCGGCGTCCAGCCGATCTGGCCTGCGACGAAGACGAGCTTGCCTTCGGTCTCGACGCCGTTGGCGTAGCCTTTTGGGCGCGGCCATCCCGGCGGCAGCAGCGTTCTCATGCGCGCTCCTGATAGTCTTCCATCGCCGTGCGCAAAGGCGCAGGCCAGGCTTCTGGCCCCATGTCGTTGAGATCGACATAGACGATCACCTGCTCGAATTGCGCCACGGTCGCGCCGTCGATGCTGGCCTCGTGCTTGAGCGTGCAGGAAGCGCCGCCGATCTCTTTTACCTGCAGGGTTTGCGTGAGCGTATCGCCCATGCGGGCTGGGCGGCCGAACTGCGCGTCGAGCTTAACGGTCGGCACGCCTTTCTTCGCATCGACGTGCATCGCCTTGAACGAATAGCCGAGCGCCGCGAACCAGTCTTCGACCATCTCGTTCACCAGGGCGAAGAAGCGCGGATAGAACATGAGGCCCGCCGCATCGCAATGCTCGAAGCGAACAACGATGTCGCGGGTGAATTTCATGACTGCTGGCGCAGCTTGAAGCGCTGCAGCTTGCCGGTGTGCGTTTTCGGCAGCTCGGTCACGAACTCGATGGCGCGCGGATATTTGTACGGCGCGATGGTCGCCTTAACGTGATCCTGCAGCGCGCGCGCCTCCACGCTGGCGCCCGGCTTCAGCACGACGAAGGCCTTGACGATCTGCCCGCGCTCCTCGTCCGGCGCGCCGACGACGGCGCATTCGGCCACGGCCTCGTGCGTGAGCAGGGCATTCTCCACTTCGGGCGCGCCGATATTGTAGCCCGATGAGATGATCATGTCGTCCGCGCGCGCGACGTACCAGTAATAGCCCTCGCCGTCGCGCCGATAGAGGTCGCCGGTGACGTTCCAGCCGTTGACGACGTAACTCTTCTGCCGCTCGTCGGCGAGATAGCGGCATCCGGTCGGCCCGCGAATGGCGAGGCGGCCTTCGCCTTCGCCCTCGACGATCCGATCGTTCTCATCGAGCAGGCACGCGTCGTATCCCGGCACCGGTTTGCCTGTGGCGCCCGGACGAATCTCGTCGCCGCGCGCGGAGATGAAGATGTGGATCATCTCGGTCGAGCCGATGCCGTCGATGATGCGGATGCCGGTGCGCTCGAACCATTGGTCGGAGGTGGCTTTCGGCAGGTGCTCTCCAGCAGAGACGCAGGTGT
>CAZHWA010000486.1:0-2460 GCA_964536175.1 uncultured Terricaulis sp.
CGCGGCGGCGGCGCGCGACGTGGCGGCGCAAACGAACCGGGCGGTGAACTTCAATTTCTTCGTCCATGCCGAGCCGGATCTGGCGAGCTACGACGCGGCGCCGATGCAGGCCGCGCTCGGGCCGCTCTATGCTGAGGAAGGACTAGGCGCGCCGCCGGCGCCGCGCGCGCCTGCAGCGGCGTTCAGCGATGCGATGCTGGAGGCCTTGCTCGCGGCGGCGCCGAAAGTGGTGAGCTTTCACTTTGGTTTGCCCTCCGCGCACGCGATCGAGGCGCTGAAAGCGCACGGTGTTGTGCTGATAGGATGCGCGACGAGCGTGGCGGAGGCGCAGGCGCTGGAAGCCGGCGGCATGGACGCGATCGTTGCGCAAGGCGCGGAAGCGGGTGGGCATCGCGGCACGTTCCTGATGGCGCCGCATGAGAATGACATGGGCACGATGGCGCTTGTGCCGCTGGTGGCGGACGCGGTGCGCGTGCCGGTGATCGCGGCAGGCGGGATATTCGATGGTCGCGGCGTGGCCGCGGCGTTCGCGTTGGGCGCGGACGGCGCGCAGCTCGGCACGGCGTTCTTGCGCGCGGCCGAATGCACGATCCCAACGTCGCATAAGGCCGCGCTGTCGCAGACGCCGGACGCTCGCACCAAACTGACGCGCGCATTCACCGGCCGGCCCGCACGATCGATCCGCAACAAGCTGACGGCGGCGCTTGCGGCGCATGAGGCCGAGGCCGCGCCTTTCCCGGCGCAGCGCACGATGACGGCGCCATTGGCGCAAGCTGGCTTGGCGCGGGGTTCAGGCGAGTATCATCCGCTGTGGAGCGGACAGGCTGGCCTGCGCGCCCGCGAAGCGCCTGCGGCGGAGATTTTCCGGGAGATCTGTGACCAAGCGCTGGCGCTCTGCGCTCCAGCGTAGCGAAAATTGGTACACGCTCGCCGTCGGCAACAGGCGTAAGCGCGCGGCGCGATCCAGAGCGCTTCGCTGCGGACTATGAACTCCTTCCAGCGAGTAGAGCACCGCGCGACGCCGCGCAGTGCTTGCGGCATTGCCAATGTCCGCTTCGGGCCATCGCCTGCCAGGTCACCGCATTCGACGACTGGCAGCGTCGCTCCGATCCCGTCATTTGCCGACATGCTGCGGCGCGGCAAGAGGTCGAAGCAATAGGTGTGTTTTCCAGTCCTGCCGCGAAGGGCTCAGCCCATCCTCACAGATCAGCGATTGGCGTGGTAGGAAGGCGTTCGACCGGTTGGGCGGGAGGATCACCATGCGAAGACTTGGACTGGCGGCAGCGTTTGTCCTGCTGAGCGCGTCAACGGCGTCGGCCGATGAACTCATCGGGCGGTGGTGCGACTCAGCATGGCCCAGCGCAAACCAGATCACAATTACGCGTGCCGACGATGGCAGTCTGCGAGTCAACAATGACTTCGGAAACGGGTCTACGGTTGCTTATCCACTCAGGGTGCGAAATGGGACTTACTACGCCGTAGGCGAAGGCTTCGGCGCTCACTATCGCATCGGCCAAGATGGGGAACTTCGGCTGTTCGACAACGAAGGCTTCATCCGCTCGGCGCGGCCTGGGCGTTGCCGCCGATAGGTGGATCAAGGCGCATGAACTTGGACTGCCAACTATGCCTCTGCGCGGATTTCAGCCACTGGCCGGCGCGCTCCAATCCGGTCAGTGACCTCAGCCTCGCCCCAGCGGCGCACCATCGCCGAATCCTGCCGTTGAGCCTTTTCCGACGAACGTCGCGTTTGCCGTGGACTCGAGACCCTGGGGCGTCCGCTGCCGCGTTTTCGGAAGGTTCCAGGAGGAGACGTTCGCCGCGTTCGGGAGTCGCGTCGGCGGATGGCAGACATTCGCTAAGCCCCACTCGGCCGAGCCCTCAGTCAATGACGCGTTTGCCTGTGGCGAACAGCAGCCAAACGGCGGCGCCCGACGCCGCGACGAATGCCGCCAATACGAACGGAGCGTCAAACGAACCAGTGCGATCGATGAGCCAGCCCGTCACGGCGACGCCAATGACGCCTGGCAGCGTGCCGGCCGTGTTGGTGACGCCCATGAGCACGTCCGCATAGCGTGGCGCGATGTCGAGATGATTTGGCGCGAAGCCGGCCCAGGTCAGGCCCAGCCCGCCCAGAGCGCAGCACATGATGATCAGCGCAGCGATTGGCGTGGCAGCGTCGCGCGCGAGCAGCAGGAAGGCGCCGGCCGCGCTCAACCCCACGAACTGTAGCAACTTGCGTACAAACGTGACGCCCGCGCCGCGCGCAATCATCGTGTCGGCCGTCCACGCGCCGACATTGATCATCACGAACATGGTGAGCCAAGGTGCGGCAGAGAAAAAGCCGGCGTTTACAAGACTCAAATCCTGGGTCGCGCGGAAGTAGCTGGGGAGCCAGGAGAGCAACACGTAGAGGATCCAGTTGCTGCAGAAGTGATTGATGATGAGCGCCCATACGGCTGG
>CAZHWA010000487.1:0-2446 GCA_964536175.1 uncultured Terricaulis sp.
CGGCTTCCTTGTCGCCGTGGACGACATTGAGAATGCCGGGCGGGCCGCCGGCTTCGAGAAAAAGTTCGGCCAGACGCACCGGCACGGACGGATCGCGCTCGCTCGGCTTCAGCACAAAGGCGTTGCCGCAGGCAATGGCGACGCCGAACATCCACATCGGGATCATGGCCGGGAAGTTGAACGGGGTGATGCCGGCGACGACGCCGAGCGGCTGGCGCATGGAATAGACGTCGATCCCGGGGCCGGCGCCTTCGGTGTACTCGCCCTTCATCGCGTGCGGGATGCCGCAGGCGAATTCAATCACTTCAAGGCCGCGCTGCACATCGCCCCGCGCGTCGGCAATGACCTTGCCGTGCTCGGACGACAAGAGATGTGCCAGCTCGTCGATGTTGGCTTCGACCAGCGCCTTGAAATTGAACATGACGCGGGCGCGGCGCTGCGGATTGGTGGCGGCCCAGGCCGGCTGCGCGGCGAGCGCGGCTTGCACCGCCGCATCAACGTCCTTGGCCGCGGAAAACGCTACTTCGGCTTGCTGCGCGCCGGTATTCGGGTTGAACACCTTGCCCTTGCGCCCGCCGCTCGCGGCCGCTGTCTTGCCGTTGATGTAGTTCTCGATGGCGCGCATGGGTGAAACTCCCTTGGATTTTGGGGCCGTTATGGCGTCAAAGCGCCCTTCCGTCCATGCCGCGACGCCGCCTCAGGCGGGAAACACCCATGCGCCTTCGCCGGCCTTGCGCGCGGCTGCGTACTGACTCTCGGCAAAGCGCCAGTTCACCAGCTTGTCGAAAAAGGCGTTGAGGAATTTCGGCCGCTCGTTCTTGTAATCCAGATAGTACGCGTGCTCCCACAGATCGCAGGTGAAGAGCGGGGTGATCGCCGGATCGACAATTGGCGTCATCGCATCGTGCAAGTCCTGCAGGGTGAGCTTGCCTTGCCCATCGGCGACCAGCCAGAGCCAGCCCGAGGCGAAGTGGTTTTCCCCCTTGGTCTGCGCCTCTTCCCGGAAGGCATCGAAAGAGCCGAACGATTGGTCGATCGCCTTGGCGAGATCGGTTTGCGGCGCGCCTCCTCCGTCCGGCGACAGGCTCTGCCAGAAGAAGGCGTGGTTCCAGCTTTGCGCTGCGTTGTTGAAGAGCTTTTGATCCTTTTCGCGCTGAGCGAGGCGGACAACGTCCTCAAGACGCGGCGGCGCGTTCGGCTTCTCCGCCAGGGCGGTGTTGGTTTTCTTGATGTAGCCGGCGTGGTGCTTGCCATGGTGGGTCGCAAGCGTATCCGCGGACATCAGAGGCTGAAGCGCATTTTCGGCAAACGGAAGCGGGGGCAAATTGAACACGGGCGCTCTCCTCAAGGCTTTATGTTCAAACTAGGGCGTCAGCCGCCGCGATCAACCGCACACGGTTTGGGGCTTTCGCCGCGGCATCGCGCCGCCTGCTTGCCGGAGCGCAGGCACGCTAGTCAGCCTCGCATGAGACCGCTCGCCGCCCTGCTCTTTCTCGCCCTGGCCGCGTGCGGCGCCCCGCCCGCAGTGGAAAGCAGCCAAGCGCTGACTGTCGAAGGCGCCTGGGCCGCGCCGACGCCCGGCGGGGTGGAGGTCTCCGCCGGCTATCTCACCATCGTCAACGGGACGCAGGAGGAGGACGCGCTCATTGGAGCGACAAGCCCGCGGGCCGAACGCATCGAAGTGCACGACATGACAATGCAGGACGGCGTCATGCAGATGCGTGCGATGGAGCGGCTCCCGTTGGCGCCCGGCGAGTCCGTCGAACTCGCGCCGGGCGGGCGGCACCTCATGTTCTTTGGCGTCACCCAACCGTTCGCCGAAGGCGAACAAATCCCGGTGCGCCTGAGCTTCGAGCGCGCAGGTGAGATCGACGTTGCACTGCCGGTACGACGCACGGCGGGCGGGGTCCACGGGGCGCACTGAACCGACAGAATTAACGCTCGCTTTATGGCCTGACCGTACTACAGCTCTTATGGGGCCGTGCGCGCGCTGCGGTTATTTCAGATCGAGCGGGTAGGCGCATGTTCCGCCGTCTGCGCGTCAAGTTGACGTTTCTTTATGCTGGCTTGTTTTGCCTGGTCCTGTTCCTGATCGGCGCGACGGCCTATGTCGCCATCTCAGGCAACACCCAGCAACTGGCGCGCGAACAGCTCACCAGTACTGGCGCTGTTTTCGAGCAATTGTACGCGCTCCGGCTGGCGCGCTTGCAGGACAACGCCACACACACGGCGCAGCGGCCGGCGCTGCAGCACGCAGCCGCTGCGCGCAACGATGCGCTGATCCGCACCATGTTGGTCGACATGCGCGCGCGCAGCGAAGCCGACCTCGCGTTTCTGGTGACGCGCGAAGGGCTGATCGTCGGCGATGGCGCAGCGTCAAACCGATCCGTTTCGCCAGTGCAGCAAGTTGCACTCGAGCGCTTTCACATGCCCAGCTGCGTAATGT
>CAZHWA010000488.1:0-2433 GCA_964536175.1 uncultured Terricaulis sp.
CGATCGGGATCGTGCGTTCGACCTGATGCCGCGGCTCGACGTGTTCTTCGGCGTACCGGCGATATATCAACAACTCGCGTCCCACACGGGATTCGAGCGGATGGATCTTTCGCATGTACGCGCCTGGGGTTGCGGCGGCGCGCCGTTGCCGGACGTGCTCGTTGAGCGCTTCGCCGCCAAGGGCGCGCGCGTGTGCAATGGTTATGGCATGACCGAAACCGGACCAACGGCATTCGTCGCCGCAGCAGACGAAGCGCTGGCCAAGATCGGGTCTGTGGGAAAACCGCAAATGCTGCTCGACGTGCGCATTGTCGATAGCGAGGGCAAAGATGTCGCCGACGGGGATGCCGGCGAGATCTGGATGCGTGGGCCGGGTGTGACTCCGGGGTACTGGAACAATCCGGAGGAGACAGCAAAGGCATTTACGACCGATGGCTGGTTGAAGAGCGGCGATATCGGGCGGCGGGATACGGACGGCTGTTACTATGTCGCCGGACGTATCAAGGAGATGTACATCTCCGGCGGCGAGAATGTTTATCCGGCTGAGGTCGAGAACGTACTAGCGCGCCATCCGGCCGTCCAAGAAGCAGCCGTGATCGGCGTGCCAGATGAGACATGGGGCGAGGTTGGATGCGCCTTCGTGATGCTGAAAGGCGCGCCGCCGTCTGTGGACGCCGAGGATCTCGCCGCGTTCTGCCGCGCCAATCTCGCCGCCTTCAAGGCGCCCAAGCACATCGTATTTGTGCAGGACTTCCCGCGCACCGCTGCCGGCAAGGTGCAGAAGCACCTGCTTTCCATTGACCCCGAGCAAGAGGCGCGGCGCGCCTAGGTCGCGGCGCGACCTGCACGTGCGCGTCGCGTTCCCGGTCACGGGGCGCCTTTCGGACAGTCCGGCCCACGCACAATGACGCGCCGCCCGCCACTCTTCGCATGCACTTGGGTTGAAACGACCCGCGTGCTAGGGGCGCGTCATGCGTACTCCGATCATCGCCCTGGCCTTCGCCGCAACCGCTTGCACCACGACGTTCAGCGACGCTCCCGTTTCGACTGGCCCGATTGCGCCAGCCTGGGATACCACGCGGATCGAGCCGATCCTGGCGCGCACGCAGCGACTGCATCTTAACCCCGATCTCTCGGCGCTGACGCCGGGCGAGCGCGAAGCCGTGCGCGAACTGATCGCCGCGGGCGAGCGGCTGCACCTGCTCTACTTGCAGCAACGCCATCCCGATGCGCTGGCGGCCGCGTCGTATCTGCAGGCGCACCCCGAACTCGGCGGCGAACGCGATCTTTTCCGCCTCAACAGCGGGCCCATCGCCACTACGCTCGATAACACGCGTGAGGCGTTCCTGACCGTGACCCCCGAAACGCCGGCGCGAAATATCTATCCGGTGGGCACGACAAGAGATGCGTTCGACGCCTATCTCGCCGCCAATCCGGCACGGCGCGACGAACTTTTGGACGACCGCGCCGTCGTGTGGGCGGCAAGCCCGGCAAATCTGCATCGGGCGCTCGCGGCGCTGCAACACTATCCTGCGCTTGAGACGCTGCATCCGGGACTGCGCGAGCGGCTGCGCGCGAGCGAGGCGTATCTCGCCGTCCCCTACTCGGTCGCCTATGCCGACGACATCATGTTCGTTTACGACCGCCTGAACGCAGCGGCGGCGCATGTGGACGATGGCGATGCCGCGTTCGCGCGCTATCTGCGGCTTCGCGCGCGCGATCTCTTGGCTGACGATTACGAAGGCGGCGACGCGGCCTGGGTCACCGGCGCGTTCACAGGCAATCTCAATGCGCAGATAGGCTCGTACGAGACCTACGACGATGCGCTCTATGGCGTGAAGACGTTCTTCTCGCTCTCGCTCCTGGTGCGCGATCGCGCGCGCAGCGCCGAATTGCAGGAAGCGCTGGAGGACATCCAGCGCGTTGAGGAGGCGCTGCCGTACGAATCGGCTCGAGAAGTGCGCAGCGACATTCCGGTCGGCGTCTACAACATCGTCGCCGATTTCGGTCAGGCGCGCGGCGCCAACACTGCCACCATTCTGCCGAACGAGGCGTATCTGGCGCGCCAGTACGGCCGCACCATACTCATGCGCGGCAACATCCTGTTGAATGAGGACCTGTTCGCCGAAACGCATCGCGCGTTCGCGGCAGCCGTGACGGAGGCGCAGGCCAACGACATCACCGCCGAGGGCGGCTTCTACCGCACGCTCTGGCATGAGATCGGCCATTATCTCGGGGTCGATGAGACCGCGGATGGGCGTGAACTAGATGCGGCGCTGGAAGACACCGCCGACCTTTTGGAGGAGATGAAGGCCGACCTCGTTTCGCTGTCGGCGGCGCGGATACTGAACCAGCGCGGGCGCATCGGCGATGCGCAGCTGCGCGGCATCTATGCGTCCGGCATTCGCCGCGTGCTGCAGAAAAACCGGCCTC
>CAZHWA010000489.1:0-2431 GCA_964536175.1 uncultured Terricaulis sp.
ATGGCCGTGTTCTGGCGTTCGAGCCGCCGCACCTGCTGGCGATCACATGGGGCGGGGACGGCGAAGCGGAGTCTGAGGTGCGTTTCGAGTTTACCGCGATGGGCGATGAGACGCGCCTCGTGCTGACGCACACCAAGATCGCCACTACTGACGACATGCGCGACTACGCCGGCGGCTGGACGGCGCATGTGCAAACGCTCGCCGACGTGCTGGAAGACAAGCCGGCCAATCGCTTCTGGGCCGACGTGATGGCGGCGCAAGAGCACTACGACCGGAACATGATGTGAGCGGCGCGCCGGTCGTCCGCGTCGAGCGCCGCTTGAGCGCGTCGCCGGAACGCGTGTTCGACGCGTGGCTCGATCCTTCCTGGATCGCGCGCTTCATGTTCGGCCCGCATCTGCGCGACGAGCAAATCGTGAGCCTCTCGAACGAGCCGCGCGTCGGCGGACGCTTCCACTACAAGGTGTCGCGCGCAGGGACGGAGATCGACCACACCGGCACGTATCGTGAAATCGAGCGGCCACGCCGGCTAGTGTTCACCTGGGGTGTTGACCAAGAGCAAGGCGATCTCAGCGTGGTCACGATAGCGATCGCAGCCGATGGCGATGGCTGCCTGCTGACGTTGACGCACAAGCTGCATCCAGAGTGGGCCGACTATGCCGAGCGCACCCATGCCGGGTGGACCAAGATCGTCGGCGATCTCGAAGCTGCTCTCGGCTAGGCGTGTTGCACAACGCTCAGCAGGTTCAGGTCGGGGTCGTGAAACCACGCCACCTTTGCGCCGCCGTCGGGGCTGGCCCAAATTCCGCGAGCGTCCTGCACAAGAAAACCGAAACGCGCGAAGGCAACGCCCTTTGCCGTCAGGGCGTCGACCGCCTTTTCGATATCGTCGACGGTGAAGGCGAGCACAGCATACTGCGCTGGCGCGATTGCGGGCACGCGTGAGACACGCACGCGCGCATTCCTGCCTTCGAAGATCATGGCGAAGGTATCGTCGGCGACGAACTTAAGCCCGAGCGTGTCGGCGTAGAACGCCTTTGCCGCCTCCGGCTTCATGGTGCCGACAAGCGCGGTGATGGTGGCCGATCCGAGCATGGGCGCCTCCGTTGGCTGCCTTGTATCACCGGCACGGCGACACGCCAGCGCATTAAGCTTGACAAGCCATGAACGTGTGGCGCCTCGCTTGCGAGCCACACCGGCATGACCGTGCCGGAACGCTACGTCGCAAACCGAAACGTGCGTCGCGATGCTTGGCGCATCCAGCTATTCCATGAACAGATCGTCGAAGAAGCCGCGGCGCGTCAACAGGCGCAAGCGATGCGCAGGGCCGTCTGGCTCGGCGTCGCGCTCGGCATCCTCGGCAGCCTCGCGCTCAGCCTCTAGGCGCCCTGTGGCGCGGGCCCGCCGGCGGCCCAGCCGCCGGGGTGGACGGGCTCTTCCTCGTCGTCCGTGACCGGCAACGCCGGCGTCGGCGCGGAAGGGGTGGACGGGGTGTCTTCCGGCCTATCGAGTTTTTCGCCGCGCAGCACCTTGGCGATCTCTTCGCCGTTCAGCGTCTCGTACTCCAGCAGCGCTTCGGCGAGATATTTGTGCTCGTGAGCCTTCTCGGTGAGGATCGATTTGGCGCGCTCGTAGGCCTCGTCGACCAAGCGCTTCACTTCCGCGTCGATCTTCTGCGCCGTCGCTTCGGCGACGTTCTGATTGCGCTGGACGCTCATGCCCAGGAACACTTCGTCATTGTTGTCGCCATAGGCGACATAGCCGAGTTCGTCCGAATAACCCCAGCGTGTGACCATCATGCGCGCCAAGCGCGTGGCGGCGGAGATATCGGAGGCGGCGCCTGACGTCACCTTGTCCTTGCCGAAGGTCAACTCCTCGGCGACGCGCCCGCCCATCATGACCGCAAGGCGCGAGGTCATCTGGGTATAGTTCATCGAGTATTTGTCGCCCTCGGGCAGCTGCATCACCATGCCGAGCGCGCGGCCGCGCGGAATGATGGTTGCTTTGTGTACCGGATCGGACTCGGGTACGTTGACCGCAACGATAGCGTGACCGGCCTCGTGCCAGGCGGTGAGCTTCTTTTCGTCTTCGCTCATCACCATGGAGCGCCGCTCGGCGCCCATCATGACCTTGTCCTTGGCGTCCTCGAACTCGCGCGTGGTGACGACGCGTTTGCCGCGCCGCGCCGCAAGCAAAGCCGCTTCGTTCACGAGGTTGGCGAGATCGGCGCCTGAAAACCCTGGCGTGCCGCGGGCGATGACCTTGAGGTCGACGCCCTGCGCCACCGGGACGTTGCGCGTGTGCACGCGCAAAATCTTCTCACGGCCGGCAACATCGGGGTTTGGCACCACGATCTGGCGGTCGAACCGACCAGGACGCAGCAGCGCCGGATCGAGCACGTCGGGCCGGTTGGTGGCGGCGATCAGGATGA
>CAZHWA010000490.1:0-2429 GCA_964536175.1 uncultured Terricaulis sp.
GTGTCGGCCCGCACGAGGTCGAGCCACCACACGAGGGCGGCCGCCGTGGCCACCGCCAGCGGCGCATTTAAGAACCACGCGAATAGCAGCGGCCGAACCACGGCTCGCCTCCCCAGCGAAACAGCCCCGTTTGTTACGCCAGCAGAACGTACACCCGGTTCGCGGTTACTGCAATGTCATCTTGTACGAGTTAGTACGCATTCGGTTTTTTCTCGATTGTCGCGCACCCGGCGCCGGGCGGTCCTGATTCGGCGCACCGTTTTCGATGGATCAGTAGCCGACATTACCATTTAAGCAGCCGCGCCCCGATGACTGCGCCAATCGCCGCGCACAATGCAATCGCGACTACGTACCAGGTCGTCACAAACGCCACGGAGTCCACCGGACAGTACATCGCGTAGGCCATGGCGCCGATTCCACCCGAGAGCGCGCCGATGGCCGCGCCAGCGAGCGTAAGGCGCGTCGGCGCGAGAGCGCGCATCAGCCACAAAAGACCGGCCGCGGTCGGCGCGGCGAGGATCGGCACGAGCACGACGCACCAGGGAAAGCCACCGCCCATCCATGCTTCCATGCGCTCTTCCGGCGCTTCGCCCATCAGCGCGACGACGGTAGCGAGCGCACAGACGCCGACGAACACGCCGACCGCGCCGAGACGCCAGCTGAGCGGCCGGCCCGGCTTCATCAGCTGCACCGTCAGCGGCAGCAGCGCCGCTGCTGCGGCCGCCGAGAACATCGCCTTCAGCATCACCGGCATGGGCGCCGCGCCGATATCGGGCCTGACGCCGATGCCGATCGCCACGATCAGCGCTGCGGCGATGAAGCCAATGACAAGCGTCAGCGCCAGCTGGCGCGCCCAGCGCGGCCGCTCGGCGGGCTCGACGTTGCTGGCGAGCAGATCGATGAGCTGGTCGGTCTTCACGTTGCTTGCTCCTCAGCCATCAGCCGCATCAGCGTTTTGAGGCCGCGATGGATGGAAATCTTGATGTCGGATTCGGAAAGCCTCGTGAGCGAAGCGGCTTCGCGCACGCTCTTTTCTTCGAGCTTCACGAGCCGGATCGCGGTGCGCTGCTTTTCGGGCAGCTTTTCCAAGAGCGTGCCGACATCCCGCCGCGCATCGCTGGCTTGGTATTCAGGGTCGCCGTCGCCGATATCCAGGCCGTCCAGCGAAGCATGCGCGCGATGCTTGGCGCGGCGCAGGAAGTCGATCAGCCGGTAGCGCGCGATCGCGTACATCCACGCCGTCAGCGGATAGTTCGCATCGTAGCTGTCGCGCCGCGTGTGCAGCGCCACCAGCGTCTCCTGCACCAGGTCTTCCGCATCCTCCGGCGCTCCGCGCAAGCGGTTGCGGAAATACGCGCGCAGCAGCGCCGCCGCTTCGGTGAGAAACGTTCGGTGCGCGGCACGGTCGCCAGCGAGCCCTTTCAGCAACAAGGCTCGGAGATGGGCTTCCTCGGCCATTCCCCTCGTTAGAGCCTCCTACGCGTGGGTGCTGTCCGATGTTACGCCTTGCGAAACGGATCGGCGGGATAGACGCCGAGGATCTTCAGCGACGTCGAAAAGAAGCGCAGCTCTTCGAATGCCAGCTCCACCGATCGCTGCGCCGGATGGCCCTCGACTTCGCAATAGAACATCGCCGCCGCGAACGCGCCGCCTTCGATATAGCTCTCGATCTTGGTCATGTTGACGCCGTTGGTGGCGAAGCCGCCGAGCGCCTTGTAAAGCGCAGCCGGCACGTTGCGCACGCGGAAGACGAAACTCGTCATGCAGGGCCCGTTGTCCGCCGCAGCTTCTTCTTGCTCGCGCGCAAAGATCAAAAAGCGGGTGGTGTTGTGGCCGGCGTCGGCGACGTCGGCCTTCAGCACTTTAAGGCCATGCAGTTCGCCGGCGAGCGAAGAGGCGAGCGCGCCCATGCGCGCATCGCCAAGCTCTTTCACTTCGCGCGCCGCGCCCGCGGTATCGGCTGTCTTCACCGCGGCGAGGCCGAGCTCGCGCAGCAGCTTGCGGCATTGCCCAAGCGCCTGGGGATGCGAGCGCACGTGCGTCAGGCCGGCGAGCGTCGCTTCCGGCAGGCCGAGCAGTTGATGCCGGATGGGCACGAAACGTTCGCCGATAATAAAGAGTCCGGAGTCGGGAATGAGGTGGTGCACGTCGGCGACGCGGCCTGCGAGCGAGTTCTCGACAGGGATCATAGCATGACGCGCCTGGCCATCGCGCACAGCCGCAAACGCATCCTCGAAGCTGGCGCACGGAAGCGGTTCGAACCGCGGAAACGCCTCTCGCGCCGCCAGATGCGAATTTGCGCCCGGTTCGCCTTGAAATGAGATGCGCTCGTCCATGGGCGCCGAGCGTTAGCGCAAGCGCCGTTGCTGGAATAGAGCCAAAGGGAGTGCGTTGGATGGACCGGCGCGAAATTCACGGCGTAAGGTCAG
>CAZHWA010000491.1:0-2428 GCA_964536175.1 uncultured Terricaulis sp.
CATTTGATACGCATGAGGAAGCTCTCGCGTATAGGAGCGGCTATGAAGCTGCAAAAGTTTATTACAACCTGACAGGTAAATTAATTACACCACTCAGAGAGAATCATAAATTAAAAAATGGATTTTTGATTTCGAAAAGGGCTTTGGGTGGTGTTGCATTTTTAAATCCGGGCAGCGCTGATTAGTAATGTTCTCCTTTGTCGGATGCCAAGCCCGGAGCATCCGAGTTAAAACAAAATAAAACTTAAAGCGGTGAGAGAGAAAGCCAACGCACTAAGTAACTTCAAACTTCCGAACATTAAGAAATGGAAGCAGCCGGCAGTAACGCCGAATCACATTCCAACTGATACGAGAGGCAGTATTTTCAGAAAGCGAAATGAATTAATTGCTAACGCTAATATTAACCCGGTCAAGAAATCAAAACAAAAAAAAAGATGAGCAGCAGAGTCAGAACAGGGTGGTACTCGGAGCTAATACGAGACGAGAGCTGGAAGGAAGTTCTCGCAAACCGGAACTATCGCGGAGAGGCTTATGAGAAGATTGTTTATCACATCCGCAAAGCTGCAATCAAGGGATGGCAGGGAATGACCATGCAGGAGCTCGAGAAGGCAACAGGAATGCCGGTGCATCTTGTCTCTGCACGGCTCAATGAGCTGCGTTCCGGTGAGTTGATTTTTACTGACGGCACATTCAGGAAGAATCCTGAAACGGGTAAAAAAAATACGGTTTGGAAACTTAATCCGTCCGAGTTTTTCGGACAGCTAAAAATATTTTAAATGAAACTTGAAACCTACCTCAAACAGCAGGGGATAAGCAAAAGGACTTTTTACAATCGAATTTCAGAAGGGACAATTTTCACATACACAGACAAAGGTGTACGTCACGTTGTTGAGCGGAGCGAACTTGCTAACTCGAAGATTCGCAAAAAAATCATCAAGGAAATAATCGCAGAGTTTGAGCCGTTGATCAGTCGCGGACATTTTAATCCGGATTCGCGGGCTGACATAGTTCAGGAAATCCAAATGAAAGTGGAAGAGTGGAAAGACCGTGGTGTGGAGATTAAAGGATGGTCTTCTGTAAGCTGTTACCGGAAGATGAAGACTATGAAATTACAGCGGCAAACAAGGAGTGATAAGTTCAGCAGAAAGAATCCTATTTTACAGGACTCGGATGCCTACCAAAAATTGAAAGCATTGGTTTATAAATTTTACCAGGGCGATAAATCAAAAAGACCATCAGTAAGGTTAGTTACCAACCGAATTGAAATGCTCTCAAAGAAGCGGGAGGAATATTGGGAACTTGCAGCAATCCCACGTTCGACATTACGTGATAACGTTACCAAGATAATTGACCGGTTTGCGATTGATAAGAAACATGTGATGGAAAATGCTTACAACTCGCACCGCAGGAAGCGGCTATATAATGAAGGTGCATTTACGAGAGATTTGAAATTTATGGAAACTTTCATGCTTGACGACAAAGTCATGGATGTTGCCGGTACTCAAGTTTGGAATGAGCTTCGAGGGAAATTCGAGACAAGAAAGATTTACATGTGGATGGTGATTGAAGGTAAAACAATGTTTCCGCTTGCATACGAAATCAAGACACGTGAATTCAAAGCTGAGGACGTGAAACAATTGCTTTTAAAGGCATTGATGCAAATGGGAAGACCAAAAGTTGTACTGATGGATAACGGACTTGCTGCATCAAAGAAGTGCGTTGAGTTACTTGACCGTCTTGGAATAGCTCATGATCCGGGTCCCGCGTATGAACCGCTCCATAAGCAACCTGTCGAGAGGATGTTCGGGACAGGATTTGTCAAAACGGAATTTAATGCTCAGTGGAAAAACTATATCGGCGGCGGCAGAGCCGAGGTAAGACATACCGGCAAACGGTTATCACCGGAGGAAGCTGATCATACGGTGGAGCAATTCATAAAAGAATTTGACAATTATATCGAGGGATTTTATCAAACCAGAGAGAGAGAAATTACTGATGAGGATTTCAAAAAGGAGTTGATTTCAATCAGGGACAACTTCAACCGACACTATATGTACTACGAGAAAGAAATGATTGACCCGGCCAAATTGCGACTTGCTAATATGGATTATGTGATTAAAAAAGTCGGCTACCAGATGCTTGAGTTTGGCAAACATGGAATATATTCACCTTCGCCCGGTCATGAAATACATCCGGTTCTATGCGATAAGAAGTATGCTGTTTATTACAATCCGCTTGACATGCAAAGCGTTGACTTATATGCAATCGAAGATTATTTAGTAGAAGAGACTGGCGAGACTATAGAGAAAGGTATGTCCGTCGCTACTTTCGACTCACTCAGGTCGAAATCCAATCGTGAGAGACAAGCATTCGTAGCGGAAACCCATAAGACGTTCGAGACAGCACTCAGGAAAGCTACCGCACATGC
>CAZHWA010000492.1:0-2427 GCA_964536175.1 uncultured Terricaulis sp.
GTCAGGTCGAGCACCGGCTCGGCGGCCGGCGCCTGCTCTTCTTCGGAAATGATCCGGCGGATCGACGCCAGAATCTCCTCCATTGAAGGTTCGGCCTGCGGGTCTTGAAGCGCCATTTCGAGCCTCGTCGCCTTTCTGACAGCGAGCCGTGCGACTCGCGTGTTTCGCTTGTGCGGCGATTCCTGCGCCCAGCGCAAAACGGGATTCGCCCTTGCCGGCCATGCTCGGCAGTTTGCGATAAAGGAACGTTAATATCGCCGTCGGAGCGCGTGTTCGTTGCAGGGCGAGAATGGATTGCGTCAGAACGCAAACGTGTGCGGTCGTGCAAGTCCCGGCGCGATCGGTGGGAAGGCATCGAATTCTACGCGATACGCTACCGCTTCGCCCGAACGCGTATAGATGCGCGCCGCGCCTGCCGGACCGTTGCGCACAATAACGCCCAACCGGCCTTTGTCCGCCAGCTGCTCGAACCAGGTCGTTGGGACGATCTCGGCGGCGCCGTTCAGCAGAATGACGTCGTAGGGCGCCTCGTCCTTCCAGCCATCGACCACGGCCGTCGACACCGTCTTTACGTTCGTAACCCCGCTCGATTCCAGCGCCGCGCGTGCGGCGAAGGAAAGGTCCGGATCGGGATCGAGCGTGACAACCTCCTTGCAGCACGCCGCCAGGACGGCGGCGCCATATCCAGTGGCGCCGGCGAGTTCAAGCCCGCGTTCATGCGGCCTGGGATCGAGCGCCTGCACGAGTTTGGCGAGATCGCGCGGGCGCATCAGCACGCGGTCGGGCGCCACTTCCAGCTCCAGGTCCGCGTACGCGAGGGCGCGCTTCTGGGCCGGCGCGAACCGCTCTCGCGGCAAGCTACGCATGGCGCGCAGGACGCGCGTGTCCGTCACGTCGGCGGTGCGGACTTGGCTTTCCACCATGATGTCGCGGGTGCGCGCGAGGTCCATCGCGTTTCCTCCGGCGCGGGGGTTAGGCCGCTGCGCGCCATATCGCAAGCGGGCCGCGTTGACGCGGGCTGGCATGACCGCCTAGGACTGCCGGCCCGGCGCGCCTACATTCGTCCGCCGGCAAGGCCTCGTGGCGGAGTGGTGACGCAGCGGACTGCAAATCCGTGCACCCCGGTTCGATTCCGGGCGAGGCCTCCACTTTCCGATCCCATGCGCGGACCTAGTTCACAGACCTGCCGCACAGAGCAGGAACTGCGCCTCGTGCGGTCACGTTCGATCTGAAACACGGCGGGGGGTCTCTCATTTCGAGGAGGACTCTCAATGGCGGATCGGTATCCCGACCGGGACTATGGACGTGAAGGCGCCCGCGGACGCTTTTCACGAAGCGAGCGCTGGGGCGATGACGACGATTGGCGCCGCGGCAGCCGACAAGCCGGGCGCTTTGGCGCGCAAGGCGAAGATTTCGACGATGATCGCCGCGGCTTTGGCGGTTATGGCGGCGGCTACGGTCAAGGCATGAGCGGCAACTACGCCGGCGGCTATGATCGCTCACGCGGATGGGACGAGGACCAGGGCGGCTATAGCGGCGGCTACGGCCAGGGCGGCATGCCCGGCCAAAGCTTCGGCGGCGGCTATCGCGATCGCGCGGAGTGGGACCGCGATCACAATCTACAGGGCTCGCGCTACGGCCAGCAGGGCCAAAGCGCGGGCCAAGGCCAGTACGGCGCCGGCCAGGGCTGGGGCGGCGATGACTATCGCCAGGGCTACGGCGCACGCACCGGATACGCACAGCGCGGGGCCGGCGGCTGGGGCTCGGACGCCGGCTACGGCGGAATGCGCGGCGACATCGGCCAGCGCCACGGTGACCAGGAGGGCAATTACGGAACCATGGGCGGTTTTGCCAGCCAGGGATCGTGGAGCCAGGGCGGCGAGTATGGCCAAGGCCCGTCCGGCTCGGCGCAAGGCTACGGCGCCGGTCAGGATTTCGGCGGCTACGAAGGCAGCTTCGGCCAAGGCGGCTACCTGACGCGAGGCGGCCGCTCGCAGTGGGGCCGTCATCGCGGCCGCGGCCCGAAAAACTACACCCGGTCCGACGACCGCATCCGCGAGGACGTCAATGACCGCCTTACCGACGATCCCGAGGTCGACGCTTCCGAAATCGAGGTCAAGGTCACGAGCTGCGAAGTGACGCTCACCGGTACGGTCGAGAGCCGCGTGGAAAAACGCCGCGCCGAAGACATCGCCGAATCCGTTTCCGGCGTGAAGAACGTGCAGAATAATCTGCGCGTCCAGCGGCAAGACCAGCGCACGAGCGGTGAGGACGAGTCGACGCGCGCGGGCGCCGGCAAGAAAAACAAAGCCGGCGGCGACGGCGAGCAGCGCATCCAATAGCGGGCAATTTCAAGAGTTTGGAAACAGCCATGAAGATCGCTTAGCCAGTTAACCTCCGGTTTACTTGTTCATGCGATCTTCACCT
>CAZHWA010000493.1:0-2413 GCA_964536175.1 uncultured Terricaulis sp.
CGCCATCGTGCAGCGCAGCGAATACGAGATTGGCCGTCAGGAAGGCGCGGCCGGCAGCGTCTATACGACGCTGCTGCAGAACGGCGCGGAAGCCGGCGCCATTCGTCAGATCAACCCTGGCATGCTCGAAACGCCCGGCGCGGTCTACACAACGCCCTACACGTCGGTGCGTCTCGGCGAGCGCGAAATCTCTTGCCGGTGGCTGCCGCGCACGCGGCTGATGGGCTTTACTGGCCGGCGCACGGTCGTCGTGCACGAGGATGCAGACGGCGATCTCATCTATACGTCGTACGATTTTGCGCGCGCCGGCGCCGCGGAGCCGATCGATTTGAGCGAAGGCGCCCGAACGACGACCTTCTCTCTCGAAACGCGCAATGGCGACGAAGACACCCAGCCAGGAAGCATTCGCTACCGCTTCCAGGCCGATGCGGAAACGACGATCACGGTGCTGCGTGACAGCGCCGGGGGCCGGGTAGAAGTGCGCAGCCATGGACCGGAGCCGGCGCAGACGGAGGATCTCATCGCTTACGTCGAAGGCAACGCCGAGTAAGCGATTGTCGCTCTTAGGCGGATGGGTTAAGGCCGCGCCAGACGGGAGCACGACATGACGTTCGCCACCTACGAGAAACACGGCCGCATCGCCACTATCACCCTCAACAAGCCGGAGGCGCGCAACGCCATCGGCACGCAACAGGATTGCGACGATCTCGCCGGGGCGCTGTGGCGCGCCAACGACGACGCCGAGGTCAGCGCAGCTATCCTCACTGGCGCAGGCAGGGCCTTCTGCTCCGGCGGCGACTTGAAGGCGATCCGCGAGCGCTCCGGAATCGGCCCACGTGCAACGCCGGACGGTACGCGCGCCAATTATCGACGCGGCGTGCACTCGATCATCAAGGCGCTCGCCGATGTGGAAGTGGCGACCATTGCCGCCATCAATGGACCGGCGATCGGTCTTGGCCTCGACATCGCCATTCTCTGCGACATGCGTATAGCGGCGCAGAATGCCAAGATGGCGTCGAGCTTCGTCAAAGTCGGCATTATTCCCGGCGACGGCGGCGCATGGATCCTGACGCAAGCGATCGGTCCGACCTACGCCGCCGAACTGATACTGACGGGCGACGCGATAGACGCCGCCGAAGCGCATCGCATCGGCCTCGTGAATAAGGTGGTGGCGGACGAAAGCCTGATGGCGGAAGCGCAGACATTAGCCGAACGCGTCGCGGTGAACCCTCCGCGCAGCGTCCGATTAGCCAAGCGGCTTTTACGCGAAGCGCAGCACGCGCGCTTGCACGACGTGCTGGAACTGTCGGCGGCGTTCCAGGCGCTGGCGCACGAGACGCGCGATCACAAGGAGGCAGTCGACGCGTTCACGGAAAAGCGTGCGCCGAAATTTACGGGCGAATGAGATGGCGATCCGCGTCGGCGTCGGCGGCTGGAACTACGCGCCCTGGGACGAGACGTTCTATCCGCCCGATCTGCCCAAGGCGAAGCAGCTTGAATACGCCGCGAGCAAGCTGACCGCGATCGAGATCAACGCCACCTTCTATCGCACCCAGAGCGCAGCTTCGTTTCGGAAATGGGCGACAGCGACGCCCGACGGCTTCATGTTCTCGGTAAAGGCGCCCCGCGCAGCCGTGCAACGCAAGGATTTGCGTGAAGCCAAAGACTCGATCGAGTGGTTCTTCAATAGCGGCGTCGGCGAGCTTGGCGAGAAGCTCGGGCCGATCTTCTGGCAAATGGCGCCCTACAAGAAGTTCGATGCGGCCGAGATGAATGCGTACTTCGCGATGCTGCCGAAGGACTTGAAGAAGCGGCCTCTGCGGCATGCGCTTGAAGTGCGCCATGCGAGTTTTGACTGCACAGAGTTCAAAGACATGGCGCGCAAGAACAACGTCGCGATCGTGACGGTTGAATCCGAGAAGCATCCGCTCATCGTCGAGCCCACCGCGGATTTCGCTTATGCGCGGCTTGAATTGACGAAAGTCGACGAGCCGACCGGCTATCCCAAGGCTGCGCTCAAGAAGTGGGCGAAGACGGCGCGCGATTGGGAGAAGACGGCATGCCGGCGCTGCTCCGCAGTCGAACGTCCAAGCCCGAGCGCACCTTTCTAACGCCGGACGTCTAAAACGCCGGCTTCGTCCCCGCCGGGCGGCGCGTCGCGCATCAGGTCGAGTGCGAGCCGGATGCCGAGCACCGCGTTGCCGAGCGCGAACAGCGCCACCACGCCCATCGCCAGCGGCACCAGCGGGTAGCTGCGCAGCACCCAGGCAAGCACGGCGGACAGCAGGTTGAGCACGACCATCAGCCAGAAGCGGCGGTCCTGCGGCTGGTAGAGGCGAGACAGTTTCATGCTGCGCGGGACTCCAGGGCGGGCTCAGGCACGCGCACCGACTTCGGTCAGGCGGCCTCGGCG
>CAZHWA010000494.1:0-2411 GCA_964536175.1 uncultured Terricaulis sp.
AACTGTCGGCTGAGAAGAGCGCATAACGCGAGCCGGTGAGCGCGATATTGAGCGCTGTGTCGCCCTCGGTGACGGTGCGCGGCGTCGCATGCGCGATGTTTTGGCCGGGCGCGAAGTCTTCGAGGAAGTTGCCGGGATGGGATTTAGTCATGCCGGCTCTGTTTCCGACAGCGCGGGCGCGGCTTCAACCTCTTCCAGCTCAAGCCAACCAGAATAATGCGTGAGCCGGCCGATCAGCGGCAGTGCAATGGGCACATCGAAGCGGAAGCGCCCGTCCGCGTCCACGCTTTCCGTGGCGGTCGACCGCGGCGCCATCATAGCGGGCAACGGCAAAGGTCCGAGGCGCCAGCCGGCCACGGTCATCGTCAGCGCGCCATTGCCGGCGGCGACAGTCATGTCGAAGCCGAGCGGCCCAAAGCTCTCGCGCACAACGCCAGGGCGGACGGCGTGCAGGCGGCTTTGCATCCGGCGCGGACCGAACTGACGCGTCCACACCTCCCGTTCGGCATCGAGCCGCGTCGTGTCGCGGACAGGTCTTCCGCTCGCCGCGCTCGGCATGCAGAACCGCCGGGCGAAGAGGGCGGCGAGCCATGAGGATGGGCCCTGCACGCTCGCTTGGCCGCGAAGATGCGTGACGGGGCCGCTGCGATGCGCGGCGCGGATAGGTGCTGGCAGGCGCTCGAACGCCTCACCAAGTGCGGCGTCGAAAGGCGATCTGAGGGGTGTTGTGTCGATGCGAGTGATGAAGCCGTGGCGCTCGAACTCGGGCTCGAACTCTTCAAGCCGAAGCATAGCGACGCACGGGCGTGCTCCACTTGGCAGATCGCCGCCATGCGCGAGACGGCGCACGAGCGCCAAGGCCGCGAACGTGGGTGTATAAGGGCCAAGACCATCGGGCGCAAACATGGTCCACCGCGTACGGACGGGCCGGTCCTCCGAATCCCGTCCGAGGGCTTCGACGATCATGCCGCCGCGATCGCTGCCGAACCTGCCGAAGGCATTGCCCAAGCGGCGCAGCGCTTCCGCCCATGTTACGGGGTCGCGAACAACGCCCCATCGGCGCAGGGCGCCGACAAATTCCATGCCGCGGTGCATCGGCCAGAGTTCAAGTCCCGCCAGGAACAGTGCGGCGTCCCGCGGCGCATATTGCGCGGGAATAAGATCCAGGTCTGGCGTTTCAGCGAGCGCGAACCGACGAGCGCCGAGCATGGGCACTTCGAGGACGCCGCAATCGGACCAGCCGCTGCGCTCGCGCCAGGCGCCGGCTTCGAACACGCGCACCGGCGCGCCAACCCAGGATAGAATGGCTTTCATAACCGCCAGACCGCGATCCATTCGATTGGCGGGCGCGATGCCGGCGCGGATGACGTCGATGCGTCGCCAGCCGGCAACGAGCCGGTCGAGGACGGCATGCGTCAGCGCCGGCGTCGAACTTGCGCCGGAGATCGCGGCGACGCCCCGCTCTCGCGCGACTGCATCCAACGCAGGAAAGGCGGCGACGAAATCGCGCGCGTCCGCGAGATCGAGATAATTGGCGCCGGCTTCAATCACCGCGCGCGCGAAACGCAGATCGCCGCCTTGAAACGGTCCCGCCGCGTCGATGACCAGATCGGGTTCCAGGGCGCGGACCTCTGCCGGCGTCGCGGTTTGACGATCGAGCGCGGCCGCCTCGACGGCCCCAACAGTGAGCGCCGCTGCTTCCGCGCGGGCGCGCGAACGGCCGGCGATGATGAGATCGGCTTGCGTTGTCTCGCGCAAGCCATCCGCCAGGCGGCGGCCGAACACGCCGGCGCCGCCGACTATGAGCACGCGCTTCACGGGGCGCGCACAAGGATGCGCGCAGCAAGCGCGGGGTCGCCGGCCCAGCACGCTTCGCGGCGGCCAAATATGATGTAGCGGTTGCGCGCGATGCGGTCGTAGAGCCAATCGCGAAGCGCGGCGGGAAGCACACGCGCTAGAGGCGTCCAGCCGGATTGCAGCGCCTCAAGCACGGCAAGCGCCGCGCGGCCTTTGAAGTACGCAACACCGTCAACCACGGCGAGGGTCGTTTCAGGATTGTCTGGGTTGATGCCGAAGCGCGCCGCAAGCCAGCGACCGTAACTCGATTGAATGGCGACAAACTTGAAGCGCTGCGCCGCGTCGCGCTCATGAACGAAATGCGCTATACGCGAACAGAGCACGCAATCGCCATCGAACACGAGAAGATCGTCGACGTCCGGCGCAGCTACAGCGTCCCAGCGCATGACTAAGACGCTACGCGGTTCGTCCGTCATAAGGGATGAGGCAAAGCGTCCGCTCAAACCTTCAGCGCCTCTATTGCTTCGGCCACCGCGACCACGCGTTTGGCTTCTTCCAGGTGCAGCAATTCCGTCATGCGGCCATCGACCTTGATGACGCCTTTGCCGGCGTTT
>CAZHWA010000495.1:0-2408 GCA_964536175.1 uncultured Terricaulis sp.
AATGGGTGCTCGATCCGATCGACGGGACGCGGGCTTTCATCGCCGGCCTTCCGACCTGGGGCGTGCGGATCGCTCTGGCGTATGAGGGCCGCCCGATCGCCGGCGTGATGGATCAACCTTATCTCGACGAACGCTACCGCGGTTGGGGCGACGGCGCGGAGGTCAGTGTGCGCGGCGAACGGCGACCGCTGCGGGCGCGCAGCTGCGCGGCGCTGGGCGATGCGATTGTCTCCAGCACCAGCCCCGACCTCTTTGCCGGCGACGAGGCGGCGGCGTTCGCGCGCGTGCGCGCAGCCGCAAGGCTCACGCGCTACGGCTACGATTGCTACGCCTACGCGATGGTCGCGGCCGGCCACATCGACTGCGTGATCGAGAGCGGCCTCAAACCCTTCGACATCCAGGCGCTGATTCCGATTATCGAGGGCGCCGGGGGCGGCGTGTGCGACTGGCGCGGCGGCGATGCAGCGCAAGGCGGGCGCGTGCTCGCCTACAGCGATGCGCGCGTGCGCGATGCGGCGCTGACGCTGTTGCAGGGCGCGCGCTGATGTGGTCGCGACGGACGTTCAGCCAGAAGCTGATGGGCGCGCTGATGGATCGCAGCGCGTCTGTGCTGACGCAGATGCCGGACGCCATTTCCGTGGGGCTGATCGCGCGTCGCGGCGGCGCCGTGCGCGCGCACGCGGAAGGCCAGGCGCTCACGCGCGGACGCTGGCGCTCGTTCGACCTCGACCAGCCGTTTCGCGTCGCTTCGGTGTCGAAGCTGGTGACGGCGACCGGCTTCATGGCGCTGGTGGCGCAGGGCCGGATCGATCTCGACGCTGACGTGTCGGGATATCTCGGCCAAGGGTTGCGCCATCCGGCTTTTCCGGACATCGCCATCACGCCGCGCATGCTGCTTTCGCATACCGGCGGGCTGCGCAATGGGAACGATTTTCCCGTGCCATTCAATCGCGACTTGCTGGCGCGGCTGCTGGAGGCGGCGCGCGAAGAGAATTACGGCGGCTGGTTTGCGCCGCCGCACGAACGGCCCGGGTCCTGGTTCAGCTATAGCGATACGAATTTCGCGCTGCTGGCGCAGATTATCGAGCGCGTGAGCGGGACGCGCTTCGACCGCTTCATGCACACGACGCTGTTTGCGCCGCTCGGCCTCGACATCGGCTATAATTGGAGCGGGGTGACGCAGATCAAGCGCGCACACGCGGCCGCAGCCTGCCGCTGGGACGGCGCGGCATGGACCGCGCAGGTGGATGGCGCCCCGCCCCCGGTCCCGGAGATTGCTTTCTATCGCGGCGACCGCAACGAGGCGGCTTCGGAAGCCGATTACAGCATCGGCCTTAACGGCTTTGCGTTTGCGCCGCACGGCGGGCTGCGGCTGAGCGTGGCGGATCTGGACCGGCTGGCGCGCTTCTACCTCGACGGGGCGCCGTTGGCCGAGACATCGTTGCTCGCTGCGATGACTGCGCGCGTCTGGACGTACGATCCGGCGGCGCCGAATGGCGAAACGCTGGAGGGCTTCTATCAGGGCTTTGCTCTCGGCGTGCAGGCGCCGCTCGGGCGCGCGGGCGCAGCCGGCATGCGCAGCGATGGGTATTTTCTCGATCAAAGTTCAGATTGGCGCGGCCATCTTGGCGACGCCTATGGCTGGCTGACCGGGCTATGGTGGAATGCGCGTGAGCGCCGCACCGCTGTCTGGGCGATCAATGGCATACCGGAAACGGGCCGGCGCGCCGGCGCGCGTTCGGCGCTGACCGCCGCGGAAGAAGCCGTGATCGGCGCTGCGCTCTCGGTCTAATCGACGTCAGGCTTCGCGCGCAGCGCCGCTGAGAATATCGCGGATCGCCTGTTCGAAGACCGGCGGCGGCTGGCCGCCCTGGATCAGCCAGCGCTGATTGAAGATGACGGACGGCACTGCGGTAATGCCGTTCTGGCGCCAATGCTCCTCTTCGGCGCGCACCTCGGCGGCGAAGGCGCCGGAGGCGAGAACTTCGCGCGCTTGCTCGGCATCGAGGCCGGCTTCGCGCGCGGCGTCGATCAGCGTGGCGTGCTCGCTGGTGGGGCGTTGATCGGTGAAGTTGGACTTAAACAGCGCCTGCTTCAGTGCGAGCTGCTTGCCCTGCGTGAGCGCCCAGGCGAGCAGCCGGTGCGCGTCGAAGGTGTTCCAGATGCGGCTTTCGGGGCCGTAGTTGAAAGTGAAGCCGAGCGCCTGTCCATGATCGATAATGGTTTGGCGCGCCGCCGCGGAGCGCTCGGGCGTCGAGCCGTACTTTTTTTGCACGTGCTCGGCGGCGTTCTCGCCTTCGGGCGCCATGCCGGGATTGAGTTCGAAGGGCGAGAAACGGATTTGCGCCTCAATCTCGCCGCCGATGTTTTCCAGCGCTTTGAGCAGCGAGCGCAGGCCGATCACGCAC
>CAZHWA010000496.1:0-2407 GCA_964536175.1 uncultured Terricaulis sp.
AAAGCGGTGGGGACGCGCTGCAGCTGGCGCGCCTGAAGAAGCGCAAGCTGGTGCTCAAGGATCAAATTCAGTGGATCGAGGACAGGTTGACGCCGGACATCATCGCCTGATGCATGGGTTGGCCAGAGCAGAATTCCCGGCGCCGGTCGCGCCTGGGATGGCCCTTGGCCAGGACGATCCTGCAGCCGACCAGGGTTTCTCCTCGCCAAGCGTGGAGAACGCTCAGCTTTGAGCGTGCGCGTGTAGAAACAATAGGCCGCGGCCGGCGTCGACCAAGAGGAGCACATGGGCAAGATTATCTGGATCGCCTCCTACCCGAAGTCAGGCAATACCTGGATCAGAGCTTTTCTCGCGAACCTGTTTGGGCCGGGCGAAGCGCCACGCGATCTCAACCGCTTGAACGAGATTTGTCCCACACTGACCAGCCGCGCGCTTTACGACGCACGCATCGGCCGCTCGACTAAAGAACTCTCCCCGCAGGACATCCTGCAAGTACGGCAGGAAGTACAAAAAGCGATCTGTAACGCCGTGCCGGAGAGCGTATTCGTGAAGACCCACAGCTGGTTTGGCGAGCAATTCGGCCTGCCGCTGATCGATCCTGCCTTGACCGCTGGCGCCATCTACATCGTGCGCAATCCGCTCGACGTTGCAGTCTCGGCGTCGCACCACTTCGGCGTCAGTGTCGAGGACATGGTTGGCCACATGGCCGATCCGAACTTCCGCACCGCGCCGTCGGACAAGCACGTTGTCGAGTATATCGGCGCCTGGTCGCAAAACGTCGCCAGTTGGACTTGGCAACCGCATCCGAAAGTCATTGTCCTCCGCTACGAAGACCTCGTCGCGGCGCCGGAAGCCAAATTTACTGAACTGATCGATTTTCTGGGTCTGAAGCCGCCGCGCGCGCAATTCGAGCGGGCAATGCGCCACGCCAGCTTTGACGCCCTGGCCGCGCAGGAACAGCAGCAGGGGTTCGCGGAGCGGCCGGCCGGCGCCGGATCATTCTTCCGCCGTGGCCAACCCGGCGAAGGCCGCGAGCTGTTGGCGCCCGCACTGATCGAGGCGATCACGACGACGCATGCCGAACAGATGGCGCGCTTCGGCTACGCCTGAATTCGGCGCCCAACGCGCGCCGGATCGAAGCCGGGAGTGACGTTTAGAAAGTGGCGAACGCCTGCGGTGCGATCTTGCGCGCGTGCTTGTCGGCATACATCGCTTCATCGGCCCGCGCGATGGCGAGTTCGGGATCTTCCACCGCAGAGATCGGATGCACGCCGACAGAAGCGGCGATGCGATGCGGCACGCCGGCGTGGATAATGGCGCTGGTGTTGATCGTCTCTGTCAGGACTTGCGCCTTGGCGCGCGCCTCCTCGGCGCCGACCCGGTCCAGAATCACGCCAAACTCGTCGCCGCCGAGCCGACCGACGACGTCGCTCTCGCGCACCGAGTCCAGGAGCAGCCGCCCCACATGACGCAGAACCGCGTCGCCCGCAGCATGCCCGTAGCCGTCGTTCAGCGCCTTGAAGCCGTCGAGATCGATGTAGAGCACCGCGGCGGCAGTCTTGTAGCGTTCCACCTCGGACATCGTCCGGTGCAGCTCCCGTAGAAAGGCGCGGCGATTGAACACGTGCACCAGCGTATCCCGATCGGCCAGCGCTTCTGCCTCCGCCAACTTGGCCGCCAGCTCGTCTCGCTGCGCCGTGAGTCGCCCAAGAACCGCCAATGCGGCCGCCGAGACGTCGTGACGCCGCAACCCCAGCGCTTGCAGCAGCCGGGTCGTTTCGGGCGAGGTATGCTTGGGTCCGAACCGCATAAGGCACGCGCACTTTCCCCTGAGGGATGCGCCGGCGAGGTAAAGACCGCCTTAACCTCAAGCGTCAGGTGTCTGGACGAGCGGCGCGCGTTCTATTACTTGGCGTTTTTTTAGGAGCAGCCAGTCATGGCTACGCCGTTGGTCGGGCTCATTATGGGCTCGAAGTCGGATTGGGAGACCCTTTCCGCCGCCGCCCAGACGTTGGACGCCCTGCGCGTGCCCTACGAGACCAGGGTCGTCTCAGCCCACCGCACGCCGAAGCGTCTCTACGACTATGCCGAAACCGCAAAGGCGCGAGGCCTCAAAGTGATCGTCGCGGCCGCTGGCGGCGCGGCGCATCTGCCCGGCATGACCGCGTCGCTGACGACGCTGCCGGTGCTCGGCGTGCCGATCAAGAGCCGCGAACTCAAGGGGCTGGATAGCCTGCTCTCCATCGTACAGATGCCGAAGGGCGTGCCGGTCGGCACGCTGGCTATCGGCGAAGCCGGAGCAGTGAACGCAGCGCTGCTGGCCGTCTCCATTCTCGCGCTTTCGGACGATGCGTTGGCTGCGCGGCTCGATGCATACCGCGCTGAGCAAACCAAAGCGATCGGCGAA
>CAZHWA010000497.1:0-267 GCA_964536175.1 uncultured Terricaulis sp.
GGCCGATTTGAAGAAGAGGCCGCCGAGGCCGAGCACTTTCGCCATGCGAATCTCCTGTGGGTGCTGTGGAGTTGGCGGGAGAGTTGCGGCGGCGAGAGGCGCAAAGCAATCGTCCGAAAGGGTGATTCGGGTGGAATCACCTGTTTTCTGGAAGCGCAGGCGCTCTCGCCGCATGGGATTGCGCCGGCGTCGCCCTCCGACAGGCTCAGGGTGACGCCTATTCAGCCAAGCGCTCGCCTCGATAGCGTCATGCTGAGCTTGTCGAAG
>CAZHWA010000497.1:277-2399 GCA_964536175.1 uncultured Terricaulis sp.
ATGCACAAAGGTGCGGCTACGGAATGAGCCCCAGCTCGCGGGCTTTGGCGATGGCTTCGGTGCGGCGGGCGGCGTTGAGTTTTTCGTAGAGCCGGGCGAGGTGGGTCTTCACCGTGTTGGGGGAGACGCCGAGCTTTTGCGCGATCTCCTTGTTGGAGCGGCCGGCGGCGAGGTGTTCGAGCACTTCGAACTCGCGGTCGCTGATCCCCAGCGAAGTGCGCGCCGCCACATTGGGCGTGAAGCCCTCGCTCGGCGCCGGCCGCCGGAACAGCCGCGCGCCGACCCACACCCCGAGCGCCAGGAACGCGGTCGCGAACAGCGCGAGATAGATTTCGCCCGGATGGGCGCGCACGAGCATGCGGTATTGCAGCCATTGCAGCAGCACCGCGCCGAGAGCGAGCGCGAGGCCGTAGAGGGCGATGGTGCGGAGCATGGGGTGATGGTACGGGAGCGGAAGGAGTGAGGCTAGCGGAGTGGCAAGGCGTTCGTTAGCATCCAAGCCATGATGCGAACGCTCTTTCTGGCGGCGCTGATGTTCATGTCCCTTCTGGAGCCGGCATCAGCGCTACGGACGATTTGCTCCGATCCTGATCGCGCGCGCATATTGGATCGCATGTCTATCAGAATACCCAACCGTGACGAGCTGGCATTCGCACAACGAATGCGGTCGTTCGCTTCCGTTTCGACGATGTCTCACTGGGAAGTCGAGGGATGGGACGGTGACGTTTGGCGCGGCCGAACGATTTTGTTTCAGAGTCCAGAAGTCAGTGTACTCATCTCTGTTGAGACCAGACCTCGCAGCAACATCGCTCGCGTCACTGTAGAACGGACCTGCATCAACGACGCGCTGGAAGACTGGCGTCCTTACTGGTCGCAGTTTCGACAATTCGTGAGCCGGAACTTTCCGGAATGACCTGCGGATGGTTTGCAATCTAAAGGAGCGCGGACCTTCAGGTCCGCATCTCTTTTCGATGAAGTGCAAAATGCGGGTCTGAAGACCCACGCTCCTTTATGCGCCCGCCTTCACGAAATCGCGGATGGCGTTGGCGATCTTGGTTTGGGTTTGGCCGCCTAGGTACGGGTGCATCGGCAGCGCGAGGACGCGGTGGGCGATGCGTTCGCTGACTTGGAGGCCGCCGGCGCCGATGGGGAAGGTTTCGTACGCGGTCTGCTTGTGCAGGGGCTTGGGGTAGTATTGCGCTGTGGGGATGCCGGCTTCGCGCAGGTGCGCGGCGAGGGCGTCGCGGCTGTCGGCTTCGATCACGTATTGCGCCCAGGTTGAGACGCCGCCTTCGATCACGCGCGGGGTTTGCACGAGACCTTCGAGCATGTGCGCGTAGCGGTCGGCGATTTCGTTGCGGGCGCGGATTTCGTCGGCGAAGATGGCGAGCTTTTCGATCAGGATCGCGGCCTGGATCGTGTCGAGACGCGAGTTCATGCCGATGCTGGCGCAATTGTATTTGTCGTCGCCGCTGGCGCCGTGGAAGGCGAGCGAGCGCATCATGACGTTGTCGTCGTCGCTATTAGTGAGCGTGGCGCCGCCATCGCCGTAGCAGCCGAGCGGCTTGGCCGGGAAGAACGAGGTGGTTTGCGCGTCGGCCCAGGCCATCGGGTGTTTGCCGCCCAAAGTGCAGCCGTAGCTTTGCGCGCTGTCGGCGATGAGCTTGAGGCCCTCGCGATTGCAGATCGCTTGTAGCGCCGGATAGTCCGCCGGCTGGCCGAACAGATCGACGGCGATGACGGCTTTGGGTTTCAGCTTGCCGTCCTTCTTCACCCCCGCGATCGCCGCTTCGAGCGATTTGGGATCCATGTTGTAGCTGTCGGCCAGCACGTCGACGAAGACTGGTGTGGCGCCCACCCACGGCACGATCTCGGCGGTGGCGGCGAAGGTGAAGGACGGCGTGAAGACCGCGTCGCCTTCGCCGACGCCCCAGGCCCAGAGCGGCAGCACGAGCGCATCGGTGCCGTTGGCATTGGCGACGCAGTGCTTGGCCTGCGCGAACTCAGCCAGCTGGCCTTCCAGCTCTTTCACTTCGGGGCCGAAGATGAACTGGCCGTGCGCCAGCACGCGCGCGATGGCCGCGTCGATCTTGTCGGCGATGCGCGCGCGCTGGGCCTGCAG
>CAZHWA010000498.1:0-2398 GCA_964536175.1 uncultured Terricaulis sp.
GTATCGCAGCTACGTATCCCGCCGATCACGCATTTTCTTGGACATTTGACCGGAGCGCAGTCACTATACGCTAAAAATTGGTCATATTGCTCGCTATGCCGCAAAATTCTCCCACGCAGCTCGATGAATTCGACCACAAGATTCTCATTCAGCTGGAGCGCGACGGCGTGCTGACCGCGGCGGTCCTTTCAGAGCGCGTTGGCCTTTCCCCCTCCGCCTGCCACCGCCGCGTCAAAGCAATGGAGGCCGCTGGCGTCATCGAAGGCTACGCCGCCATCCTTTCGGAGAAAGCGCTCGGCCGCAGCTCGACCGTGTTCGTCGCTGTCACGCTCCAAGATCAGCGCCGCGAGACCATGGCCGCTTTCGAGCGCGCCGTCGCGCAATGCCGGGAAGTGCAGGACTGCCACTTGATGACCGGCGAAAGCGACTATCTTCTGCGTATCGTCATCGCCGACGACGACCGCTACGAACGCATCCACCAGGAAACGCTGTCGCGCCTTCCAGGCGTGCGGCGGCTCGTGAGCAACTTCACCATCCGCACCGTGTTTCGCCGCGCGGCGTCAGTGGCGCACTAAACTGAGCCGCGTCCCTTCTCCTGGTTAAGGAGAAGGTGTCGGCGAAGCCGACGGATGAGGTTTACCGGCGGACGCTGAGTCTGGCGCAGACGGCAGTCCGCTTTTCGCCGTGAACGGACGCATCGGACCGATCCAGCAATGTCGGCCCTAAGGAGCCAGACCTACACGCTATGCCCTCAAGGCCAGTCGGGAGACGCCATCAGCCCCATGTCGATAGTGATCCGCGTGCGGGCGCCGCGCTCGCGCTCTCGTTCTGGTCTGACGGTCGCAGCAATTCCCAAGTGTTCCATTCCTCGAGGATTTTTCCACCCCTGATGATGGCGAGGTTGATGCCGAGCATCGTTGCAGGTTCGCCGGTCTCGCGCATCCTGACATGCGCGGTCATGCGGGTAGCAACTTTGTCGCCCACGAAAGAATCTTTGCCGTAATCGAAGATCGCGTGGAAATTGATGATGCTTTTGCGGAATTCCGCCAGATCGCGTTCGCCCGCTGCGGTGTGTCCGACGTAGTCGGGCGCGACGAACTCCTCTAGCGCATCCACGGCCCCTTGAGCGTAGATATCCACCAAGTGGCGGAAAACCGCCTTCTTGGCCTCCGGCGACTCATTCGCGAGTTCGTTCGTCATGCCTTCAAACCCTCCCAGTCAACCTCGCGCCAAGCTCTGAACCTTAGCCATCGCCGCTCAGAAGATACCTGCGAACTACGAGGTCACACCAGATCGACTGCCGGGGAAATTGCCCCCTCCTCGAAATCGACTACGCAGCGTTTTGGCCTTCCCATGCGGTGCGACAATTGGCGAGCGCCAGTCAGACCGTCCGCTTCGGGCCAAGGGCGGACGCGCGCCACTCCTGGCAACCACTGCAAACCTCATCCGGCTCTTCGGGCCACCTCCTCCTTAACCGGGAGAAGGCAGGCCAACTGACATAGGTCTAGCTCGGCCCGCGCTCAGGCTCGCATACGCCACGCCGCCATCGACCGCGATCGAGTCCCCGACGACATAATCCCCAGCTTTCGACGCCAAATAAATCGCCGCCGCCGCCATATCTTCATCGCGCCCAATACGCTTGGCCGGAATCCGCTGCGCCACCGCATCGGCGTGATCGCGCGCAACCTTGTTCATCTCCGACGCAAACGCCCCCGGCGCAATCGCCGACATGACGATGTTGTCGGCGATCAGCCGCGCCGCCATCCGCTTGGTCAGATACAAAAGCGATGATTTCGACGCGTGGTACGAATACGTCTCCCACGGATTGAGCCGGATGCCGTCGATCGAGGCGATATTGATCACCTTGGCCGGCCACCCGGCGCTCGCGGCGCTCTTCAGCGCGCCATGCAGCGCCTGTGTCAGGAAGAAGGGTGACTTCACGTTGAGATCCATCACCTTGTCCCAGCCGTTCTCGGGAAACTCCTCGAACGGCGCGCCCCACGCGGCGCCGGCATTGTTCACCAAAATATCGAGCTTGCCGTTCTCGAGATCGCTCACCTTCCCCGCCAGCGCCTGACACCCGGCCACCGTCGATACATCCTGCGGCAGCGGAATGCACGGGCCGTAGGCCGAGAGTTCGCCCGCCGTCGCATCGCATGCGTCGGCTTTGCGCGAAGAAATGTAGACCTTCGCGCCGGACTCCAGGAACCCGCGCGCGATCATCTTGCCGATACCGCGCGAGCCGCCGGTCACCAGCGCCACGCGCCCCTTCAGCGAAAACAGGTTCTCGATCATGGAGCCTCCTCGACGGCGACGATAAGCGCCTGCTTGGTTCGCGCTAGCCCCCGTTATCCTCTCGGCGGGAAACCTCCCCCTCGATGGGGGAGGTGGCCGCGAA
>CAZHWA010000499.1:0-2396 GCA_964536175.1 uncultured Terricaulis sp.
TCATCCTGCCGTTTCACCGCGATCTCGATGCGGCGCGAGAAGCACAGGCGGGCGCGGCTTCGATCGGCACAACCATGCGCGGCAGAGGCCCCGCGTACGAAGACAAGGTGGGCCGGCGCGCGCTGCGCGTTGCGGATCTGGCGGACGCCGACGCCATTGCCTGGAAGATCGAACGGCTGACTGCGCACCACAACGCGCTGCGCAGCGGACTGGGCCTGGCCGAAATCGACGTCGATGAATTGAAGCGCCAACTGGCCGAGATCGCGCCGAAAGTGCTGACTTACGCGCAGCCGGCCTGGCGCGTGCTCGATGCGGCGTTCCAGGATTCCAAGCGCGTCCTGTTCGAAGGCGCCCAAGGCGTGCTTCTGGACATCGATCACGGCACCTATCCGTTCGTCACCTCCTCGAACGTGGTCGCCGGACAAGCGGCGGCGGGCTCGGGCGCGGGGCCGCGCAAGATCAGTTACGTGTTGGGGCTCGTGAAGGCGTACACCACGCGTGTAGGCGCAGGCCCGTTTCCGACCGAACTCGAGGATGAAACGGGCCGGCGCCTCGGCGAAGTCGGTCATGAGTTCGGCACCAATACCGGGCGCGCGCGCCGTTGCGGTTGGTTCGATGCGGTGCTGGTGCGCCAGAGTGTGACGCTTTCGGGCGCGGACGGCATCGCCCTCACCAAACTCGATGTGCTGGACGGCTTCGACGAAGTGAAAATCTGCACAGGCTACAAGCTCGGCGGACGCGCCATCGACTACCTGCCGGCCGGCGTGAAGGATCAGGAGGCGGTCGAGCCGATTTACGAAACGCTGGACGGCTGGAAAGAGATGACGCGCGGCGTGCGTTCGTCGAAGGACTTGCCGGCGAATGCGATCAAATACATCCGCCGCATCGAAGAATTGATTGGCTGCCCCGCGGCGCTGATCTCAACCAGCCCTGAACGCGAGGACGTCATCCTGATGCGCGATCCGTTCAAGGCGTAAGAGGCTAGCGAGCGGCGCGCGTGAGCAGCGAAGAGGGTTGCAGCTTCGCCCCTCTATTCGCTACTCAATGTTCGCTGCTCGCTATTGGCCAGGACGAGGGATGAGCGCAGATAATCAGCCTAAACCGCCGGGTGGACGCTTCAGCCTTGGGGAAGCCCGCGCGCGCACCGAGCAGGCGATCCGCAAGTCGGAATTCATCCTCTCGCGGGCCTGGGGGCTCATGCGCGAGCCGAAAAAGGAATGGCAGCAGATCCGCAACGAAGAGACGACGATCCCCAGTATCCTGATCGGATATGTCGCGCCGTTGGCGGCAATTCCAATCGTTTGCGATCTGATCGGACAATCGCTGTTCAACCAGGCTCTACAAGTGGATTTCGGCCAAGCGCTGATCCGGGCTGTCATCACCTGGCTGGTGTCGATCGGCATCGTGTTCTTCCTGGGTATTGTCGTCAATGTCGCCGCCGAGAGCTTCGAGGCGGAAAAGCACGATCTCGCAGCGCAAAAAATTGCCGCGTATTCTTACACGCCGGCCTTTCTCTGCGGTGTGTTTTTGCTGTGGCCCCCTCTGGGCTGGCTGCCGCTGCTGGCGCTCGCCTGGGGCGTGTTCCTGATGTATCGCGGGCTGCCCATCCTGATGCGGGCGCCGGAAGAAACTGCTTTAGGTTATGCCGCGACCGTAACCATCGCCGCGATGATTGGCACCATTGTGCTTCTGGCCGTGGCGGCCGCCGTCTCGTGAGCTGTGGACAGCGACGCCACAGCGCGTAGCATCTGCGAGTCGAGGGCAATCGGAGAGCCGATGAGCATCGATAGCGCCGTCACCGATGCGCCGCGCCTGATCGAGCGGGTGAAAAACATCCTCGCGCAGCCGACGGCCGAGTGGGAGCGGATCGCAGCGGAAACTACGCCCGTCCCTGCACTGGTTGCGGGCTATTTGTTGCCGCTTTGTATCGCGGTTGCTGTGGCGAGCCTATTCGGCGGCTTGCTGATGACCGGCTTTTTCCTCAGCACCGCAATGCTCGTTCCGATGCTGGCAGGCGCGGCTGTGCAAGTCACGGCGCTCGTCGTCGGCGTGCTGCTCTGGGGGCTCGCGATCAACGCGCTTGCGCCAAGCTTTGACTCTAAGAGAGACCGGGCTAGGGCATTCAGGCTCAGCGCTTATTCGGCCACTGGCGTGCTGGTTGCGAGCCTTTCGCTGCTCGTGCCGGTGGTGGCGTTTCTCGTGGTGGCCGTCGGCATCATCTATTCTGGCCTGCTGCTCTACTACGGTCTGCCGAGCATGATGGGTACGCCGGAGAACAAGCGCGTCCCGTACGCTCTAACAACGATAGCCATCGCAATTGCCGCGAGCTTCGTATTTGCTCTGATCTACGGCAATCTGGCGCAGACGCTAAGCCCGGCGCACTCTTATACTTTCGC
>CAZHWA010000500.1:0-2381 GCA_964536175.1 uncultured Terricaulis sp.
TCGTCAATCAGGATGTGATCGATGCCGCCATCGAGCTTGTAGAGCACCCAAGGCGCTGACTCCGAGCGTTGCAGGAGCGCTTGGGCGCGCTCGATCAAATCGTCAAAGTCGAGCACGCCGGCGCGGCTCTTGGCGCGCTCATAGGCCTCATCGAGCTCGAGCGCGAGCGCAAGCGCGGCGACCGCATCCTCGGCGCGTTCGATCGCATGCAGCATGGCGCGTGCGTTTGCGGCTGCTTCGGCGAAACCGCGCAGGAAAGGCTCAAGCCACTGATATTGCCCCTGCAGCCCGTTGGTGACGTACCTCTTGCGCAATTCGCCCGCAGTGGTGAGCGCGACGGCGAAGCAGGCGTCCATGATTTCGGCAGGCTCTTGTTCGATGCAATCGATCAGCCTCTGCAGCCTGTCAGCGCAGTCATTGTCGCTCCTGCCCCCGGTTCGCAGCGCGGCGGCGGCGCGGCGCAGACCGCCCCAATCGACGCGGGAGATAAAGTCACGAACGAAATCGTCGGCGCTTTGGGTAACGCCGTGGCGGTCCCGCAATGCTTGTGCAGCGAAAAGCTCGCCATGGTGCTTGTGCGCGAAGCGGCGGAAATCTGCGCGACGCAGTGCGAGACGATCGAGCAGACCTTCGAGGTGATCGCTATAGAGCCGCTTCGCGAACCGCTTGAACGCCTCGCGCGGCGCATCCTCGCTGAGCGCAGCTTCGGCGCGTGCCTGGGCGAGCAGCGCCGCGGAGCGGGGCTCATCGGCGACGTCAAATCCGGGCGGCGTCCCCGCTTCAAGTGGAAAGCGCGCGAGCAGGCGTTCAGCGAAAGCATGGATGGTCTGGATCTTAAGCCCGCCTGGCGTTTCCAGGGCCTGCGCGAACAGCGCCCGCGCCGCGCCGAGATCGGCCGTGGCGGCGCCGAGATCTGAGAGCTCTTTGGCGAGTGTTGCGTCGTCGGCGATACACCATGCGCCAAGGCGTTCGAACAAGCGCCGCTGCATTTCGGCCGCGGCCGCTTTGGTGAAGGTGACGCAGAGAAATGCCGAGGGTTTGGCGCCGTCGAGCAGTAAGCGCGCGATACGGTCGACCAGTACTTTGGTCTTGCCGGAGCCGGCATTGGCGGTGACGAATACCGAATAGACCGGGTCGGCCGCCTGCCCTTGCGCGCGCGTGGCTTCGGCCTTGGCGTCGAGCGCGCTCATTCGTCACCCAATTCGTCGGCCCATTCCTTCCGCCGCGCGAGCAGGTCGTATTCGTCATACGGCTTCAGGAACTGAACACGCGGTTTGGAATAGAAGGGCTGCGCGGGATCGGCGTATGTCGCGAGCAAAGCGCGGAGATTGGCAAGCGCCTTCTCGGCGGCGAGCATTGGGCCGCCTTCAGCGCCTACGATTCGCGGCGCCGGTTTGGAGCCGCCGAATTGCCAATAGATCAGTTCGGTCGGCGTCGCCTTCGGCACCTCTTTGAACGCGCCTGCCATCAGCATCGCGGCTTCCAGCAGCAGTTGGGGCGTAAGACCACTATTCACTTGTTCGTCGCTGGGCGGTTTGCCGGTCTTGAAATCGAGAATGGCGCAATGATCCGGCGCGATCTCAATACGGTCGGCGACGCCGGTGAGTAGCACCTCCCCAAGGGGAAGTTCACCGCGCTTTTCGCAGTAGATCATCGCATTGTGTGCGCTGCGTTCGGCGAACCAGCCGATGAGCGCCTCCGCCGAGGCGAGCAGGCGTTCGCGCTCGGCGGCGCGACGTTCTGGTGATATGCCATGGTGACGCAGTTCTTCGTCAAGGAGGCGCGAAAGTCTTTCCGGATCGTGGCCATCGCCAAAGCGCTCTATGGCCCGATGCACGGCCGTGCCGCGTTCGGCAGGCCCCGCGGGCGCGCCGATCGGATTCAGCGAATCGAGCATTAAGATGCGGCGTGCATAAACCGCATAAGGATCGCGGATCAGGGTTTCAACTTGCGTGACGCTGATCTGGGTCAGGCGCTGCCCCGCGGGCGGTTTCGGCGCAACGCGTCGAGCAGGCCTTACTTCCAGTGGATCGTCGAGCGCTTTAGCATAAGCGGCGTAGGTATCGGCGCGTGGAAGTTCGGCGTGCGCGCCTCGCACCAGTGTCGTGAGACGCCAGAGCCAGCGAGAGGCGAGCGTGGGTGCGCCGTCGCGACGGAGCGCGCGCGACAACACGACGGTCGGCGCGTTGGCCAGTTGCGCGAAATCGTGCGCTGCGAGGCCGATGCGCGCGTCCAGGGATGGCAATCCCAGGCGCGCACGCATCTGCCGCGACAGGAACGCCAGGCTCCCGTACGTCAGGCAGATCGTCGGCAGCACCAGGTGCCACAGGAGGTCGATGATGTCGCGCATCCCGCCCGTGCGCCAGTTGTACTCCTCGCCG
>CAZHWA010000501.1:0-2373 GCA_964536175.1 uncultured Terricaulis sp.
TCTGGCCGCACCTCGCTGATCCAGCAGGTCTGTTCCTGCCCCCTGCGGCCGCGCGCACTCTCGACCTCCCCCTTACCAAGGGTGCGCTCCACCAGCGTCCGCTGTCGCGGCGCTGAGCGCGGTCGCTGATTTCCGAGAATGCCCCGCTCCGGACCTCGACCTCCTGATTGACGCCGTTCACGTCGGTCACGTTGGTGCGAGAGGCGTCGGTGACGTTGAGCCCTCTTGCTTGAGCGCTACGGCGCCGGTTTGATGTCCCGCCCAACCCGCCAATGTGCTTTGGGGGAGCTAGCGTCAGGCGACGCGGCGCAATGCCGGCACGCGCCAGGCGCGACGCCTCATCTCTTCGCGCGGGAGGTACGCCCGCAGCGCCAGGCGCATCGGTCCCTCCGGCGCGGGCAGCCAATTGCGCGCCACCCCCCCGTCCGGACGCGCGCGCTGGATCGCGATCTCGAGGCTGCCGTCCGCCTCGACGATGAGGCCCGGCGTGCGGTCGCCGATCGAGTAGCGATTGACCGGATTCTCCACCAGGAAGTAGCGGCCTTCTGGCGTGACCGTGTACATGGTCAACGACCAGAACGCGTCCACTGGAACGCCGCCCGCCGGGATGCGCCAGCGATAAGCATTGGCGCCATTCAGCCGCTCGCCGGACGCCTCGAAATTGGCGTGGAAGTACATCGCCTCGTCCTCGGTGAGCGCGGCGATCCCGCCCAGCGCCACCGCCGCGCGAAGCTCATCGTTCTCGCCGAAATCGCCGACGCCCGCCGGCTGATAGCTCCACCCATCGACGACATTGTCCCGGAAGCGGAAAGCCTCGCGCAATGTGGCGAGCGCGGCCGGAATGACCGCGCGGTAGCGCTCAAGCACCTCAGCGGACGGCGGCGCGGCTGCGCCAATTCCTTGTGCGGCAAAGCGCGACGCGCGCGCGATTGGGCCCTGCCCGCCCGGCGAGCGGGCGATGACTTCGTTGACCACGGCGAGGAAATCGGCCGGATCGTTCACATCGCGCGCCTGGGCTCTGTAGCCGCGTGCGCTCCCCGGCGGAGGCGTCACGGTCAACTGCGTCTGAAACGCGCGCGCCTGGGCCAAATCGTCAGGGCCGTCCACCAACGTGCGCATCAGCATCCACACATCGTTGGTCGGCGCCCGGATGAGGCGCACGCCGTTGGGCGCCTCGCCCCGCCATTGCGGTCCGACGATCCAGGCGCGCCCGCCCGCTCCGCGCGTGGCGCGCGTGCCGATATAGGCGAACACGTCGGTGAAAGCTTGCATGAACGCAATGCTGAAATAGCGCTCGGTCGAACTTGGCGCATCAATCTCGACCGGACCGGCGGAGAGTTCGAGGAAAGCGGAGGAGAATATTGTGTCGTTGTTGGGCGCGGTCACGGCGCGAAACGTATGATCGATCAGCTGCGCGCGGTGCACGATGGTGTTGAGCCGACCTGGTTGTCCCTCGATCGCGCCGGTGCGGTCCTGCTGGATGCGGGCGAATTCGTAGAGCGGGAAGGCGTAATAGAAAGCGCGCTCGAACGGATCTTCGATCTCTGCGCCTGGATCATGCGAGGGCGCGCCCGACGCGCAGGCGCCCGAGAGCGCCGCCAAGGCAAGCGTCGATTTGAGAAGATGACGACGATCGCACGCGCCTGCACTCATCGCGCCGCTCCCCGGCAATGGCTGGCCTTGACTTCGCCGGTTGCGATCGCGTCGACGCGCGCCGGCAGGGCGCAGAGCGCCGCCAGCGCCTCTGCGTCCTCCAAAAGATAGGCGCGCCAGAAGATGAGCGTCTCGCGTTTGATCGCTTCGGTTTGAGCATGTTGCGCCGCGCTCATGGCGCCGCGCGACTGGACGCGGCCTGAAAAGATCATGTGCTCGCCCCCATCGAAGACGATGAGGTACTGATCGGCGCCTTCGATGGTGCGGAAGGGAATTTGCCGTCCCTCCGGCGATGCCTCCAGATCGAGGGGAGTGCGGTCGTCCGTGCCGGTGAAATGAAGGATCGGCGTGTTAACGCCGGCGAGCGCTCGCTCAGGATCCTGATTGCGCGGCGCGTTCGGACTGTAGACGACGGCCGCATCGATGCGCGGATCGCGGAAGGCGTCAGCCGATCCCAGGCGCGGGCGCTGGCCAACTGCCGTCAGCGTCGTCAGCGCGCCGTAAGAATGTCCCGACATGCCCAGCCGCGAGACGTCCAGCCGGCCCGCCAGCGGTCCCGAAGCGTTGGCCGCCTCCAGCTGGTCGATCACGAAGCGGATGTCGGCGAAGCGCGCCGCCGCCGCGCGCGCGTCGCCCGCGCCTTCACGCAGACGATCGAGCGGGCGCCCGCCGCCGCGTTCCAGCAGCGACGCGTCCGTCCCTGGATGTTGAATCGCTACC
>CAZHWA010000502.1:0-2373 GCA_964536175.1 uncultured Terricaulis sp.
CCTACCGCATGTTCACCTCGCGCGCCGAATATCGCTTGAGCCTGCGCGCCGACAATGCCGACCAGCGCCTCACGCCGAAGGGCGTCGAGCTGGGCTGTGTCGGCGCCGGGCGGGCCCGCGTTTTTGCCGATAAAATGCGGGAAATCGAGCAGGCGCGCACGCTGGCGCAATCGCTGCAGCTGACGCCGGCGCAGGCCCAAGCGCGCGGGCTCAGCGTCAATCAGGACGGCCAGCGCCGCAACGCGCTGCAGCTCCTCGCATATCCGACGATCGAATTTGCGCAGCTCGCCGCGATCTGGTCCGAGCTTGGCGCGCTGTCGCGCCAGGCGCGCGAGCAGCTCGAGATCGACGCCATGTATGCAGGCTACCTCGAACGCCAGGCGCTCGACGTCGAGGCGTTCAAGCGCGACGAAGATCTGCGGCTCGATCCGGCGCTCGATTATGCGCGGGTGGGCGGGCTTTCGAACGAAGTGCGCGAAAAACTTGCTGCCGCGCGGCCGGTAACGCTCGGCCAGGCGTCACGCATCGAAGGCGTCACCGCCGGTGCGCTCACCGCATTGCTCGCGCATGTGAAGCGTGAAAACAGGAAGCGTGCATGACGCTTGCCCGCGATACGCTCTTCATTCTCCGCGCCCCATTCGAAGATCCCGCGCTCGAAGGCACGTGGTTCTGCACGTCGTGCGCGGCCATGGAGGGTGTTTTGCTCGCTAACCCGCATTGGGCGCGCGCGATCGATGTGAAGCGCATGCCGTTTCCACGTCCGCGGCCGGAGATGATCGCGCTCATAGGCGAGGAGAACCAGTCCATGCCAGCGCTGGTGCTCGCCGATAACTCAATTCCGCCAGACGGGGCGAAACAGCATGAGGGTCGATACTTCCTCGACGAGCCCAAGCCGATCGCCCGCTATTTGGCCGCGACTTATGGCGGGGCAGGGCCACACCCTTGAGTTTCGAGCTCAAGCCATGCCCGTCATCCCGGCCGGAGGCGCGTAGCGCCGCAGAGTCAGGACCCAGTTCTTGCGTCCTGCTGGGTCCCGGCTCGCGCTTCGCGTGTCGGGGATGACGACCCAAAGAGGGGCGGCTGGCGGATATGGCCAGGCTGAGTTTCAGGCCCAGTTCGGCGTTTCACAGGAAACAATGCAGCATCTGGCTACCTTCCGCCGGCTACTGGCGGAGTGGTCCGGGCGGATCAACCTGATCGGCCCGAAGGAGCTGGAGCTGTTCTGGTCGCGGCACGTGCTCGATAGCGCACAGTTGCTGACATTCGCGCCGGAGGCCAAGCGCTGGGCTGACCTGGGGGCTGGCGCCGGGTTTCCGGGCATAGTCTTGGCCTGCCTGCTGTGCGACGCGTCGAAAGCTATTGTCCATCTTGTTGAAGCCACAGGGAAAAAGGCGAGGTTCCTGGAGGCAGTGGTCGAGGAGCTCGGGCTCCCCGCCAAGGTCTTCAATTGCCGTATCGAGGCATTCGGCCCCGGCGAGGGGCCCTACGACGTGGTGACGGCCCGCGCCCTCGCGCCCTTGCCGCGACTCATCGCCTATGCGAAGCCGATTCTTGATCGCGGCGCGATCGGGCTCTTCCCAAAAGGCGCGAATCTCGACGCCGAGCTGGCCGCCGCGAAAGACGCTCTAGATGGTGGGGCGTACCGGGCAGACGTGCTGGAGAGCCTCAGCGATCCGCGCGGCCGCATTGTTCGCATCAGCAGGGCCGCCTGACCGTTTGGAGCCTCTCCTTCAGAGGAGTGGGACATGCGCGTATTGGCGATCGCCAACCAAAAAGGGGGGGTGGGCAAGACGACCACCGCCATCAATCTCGGCACTGCGCTCGCCGCTTCCGGCCAGAGAGTGCTGATCTTCGATACCGACCCGCAGGGCAACGCGTCGACGGGCATCGACATCCACCCACATGACCGCACTGTCACCAGCTACGACGTGCTCGTGGGCCATCAACCTTTGGCAAAGGCGATCCTGCCGACCAAGGTGCCTAACTTGTTCATTACGCCTGGCGACGCGAATTTGTCGGGCGTCGAAACCGAGCTGATGCAAGGGCAAAACGCGCAATTTCGATTGCGCGACGCGGTGGCGCAATTCCGCACAGGGTCCGAACTCGGCATCGACTACATTCTGATCGATTGCCCGCCGTCGTTGAACGTCTTGACGGTGAATGCGCTTACTGCAGCAGACGGCGTGCTGGTGCCGCTGCAGACTGAATACTTCGCGCTCGAAGGGCTCGCGCAGTTGCTGGCGACCATCGAGGCGGTGAAGCAGAACCTCAACCCCGCGCTTGAGATCCAGGGTGTTGTGCTGACCATGTTCGACCGGCGCACGACGCTGTCCGATCAGGTTGCGCAAGAGGTGAGGGCGCACTTCCCGGACA
>CAZHWA010000503.1:0-2370 GCA_964536175.1 uncultured Terricaulis sp.
GGCATTGAGAGCGCGATGGTACGTGAACGATTGAGCGCGCCCATCTTGGTGCGCACCGGCGGCAAGACGATGCGCGCGCGATCGAAGTCGACTTCAGACCAGCGCAGAGCGACGATTTCGTTGCGACGGGCGCCCGTCAGCATGATGAGCCGGAAGATGTCCGCGAAATCCTTGGTGATGACAGAGGCCGCTTGCGCCTCGGCAATCATGGCCCAAAGCCGGCTGGCTTCTTCCTCGGTCAACGCCCGCTCGCGCATCTGATCGCGATACTTCTGGATCTTGCCGCAGAGGTTCTGGTCAAGAATTTCGTGCCGAACCGCCCAAGCCATCATTGTTGAAAGCACCCGCATGGCGCGGGCGGCTGCACCAGTCCCGCCTTTGACGACGGCGTGCTGCTTGCCGCTCTTGGTCCTGACGGTGACTGAGGTCTTGCCTTGCGCGACCTGGGCCTGGAATTGCGAAAGGTCTGAGAGCGTGAGCTCCCGCGCGATGCGTTTGCCGAGCAGGGGCTCGATGTGGCGCTTGTAATTGTACAGATCGACCTTCCATGAGCTCTCGCGCTTAAGCGGCTTGTCGATGCGGCCTTCAACGAAATAGCGCTCGAACAGCTCTTTGACGGTTCCGCTTTTGAGCTTCGTCTCGACCTTCGTGGCCTGAGGGTCTTCGCCGTGACTGGCTTGGTAGAGCGCTTCCTTGGCTTTGCTTCGGGCGGTGTCGGGCGTCCAGGGCGAGCCATGCTCGCCAATAGTCAGCCAGCGCTGGCGACCCTGGTAGCGATACTTGAGGCAATAGGATTTGCGCCCGGTCGGCGTGATGCGGAGCGCAAAGCCTCGGACGTCGGTGTCCCAGATGCGCAGCTCGCCTTCTTTGGGCGACGCGGTCGCGTCAATCAGGCGAAGCGTGATACGAGCACGGATGCCGTCCATTAGAGGACGCTCCGTGATTCAAACTCGCGGCCTCTTTTTGATTTTCTACCAAGAGTTCGAATCCGATTTGCTACCATATCGCTACCACCAGAAAATAAGCGTCCGGAAAGCCGGGGCACGATTTTTCTGGGGTGGAGATGGGGCGCATACAACGCCCCCGTCAACGACTGGAATTAGAAGGAAATGCCCGGAATTAAAGGAAAAATAGTTCTTGGGCGAGTTGCCAAGGTTGGGGTCGTGAGTTCGAATCTGCCCGACAATGTTAGCGTCGTGTGTTTGATTCACTGACTGCGGCGCGACCACACGCGACTACGTCGCTCACGCGCTGTCTCGCCGGTGCATGGCCATCCCTGAACGCTGGCGTCAGCGGCGTCATGGGATCGAAGCCCCAGAGGGACGAGACGCGCAAAGCGCGGCTCGGGCGCGCCAGCGCCGAGAGCCCGGCCGCAAAGCGGCGACGCCCATCACAAAGAAGAACACGGAAGAAGCCGGAATAACGCCGCCTCGTGCCGTCTCGCGCTGTCTGTGGATAACTTCTCCCATCTCAAATCGAGCCATGGGGACAACCAACATGCAGGCCCGATCAGGAGCGAAGTCAGAGAAACCGGATCCACGCCAGCTCAGCATGTTCGATGCAGAGGCGGCTGCGAACGACAGGGTTGAAACTGCCTCGCCGGAAGAGGTCGCTCAGGCAGAGCAGGTGACCAACCGACGCGCGAAGGCATCGAGGCCTGTGCGCCCCCCGCCTGCGTCGTCGCAAGTCCGCGTCATCGCGATCGATGAGATGCCCAGATACCCGACGGAAATCGCGGAACAGATCGACCGCTCGATCGCGGGTCTGCCGCCCGAGAAGCTCTGGTTCACCTACAATGACATCCGCGCGAGCTTTGGCGTCTCACGCGCGACGGTCGCACGACGAATGAAGCAGGGTCTTGTGCCTGGCCTGCGTTTCCAGGGCGGGCGAATGCTGGAGGATGGCGCGGTGCGGCGCCTGGATCGTGAGCAGCTGCGCTGGCTTCTCCTGGCGGTGCAGCACGGCTGCGATCACGGCGCATTTGCCGAACCGCGATAAAGCATGAGGTTAAACAAGACTGGTTGCCGAAACCGTCGAATGCCAGCAATGGACTGCTTTCGGGACGCTCGTAAGTATTCGACGAGGCGGCTAGGATTGGCCCAATCCGGACGTGGCGCGAATGTGCTACGCGCGGGACGCCATGGCGAAATTTGATGCCAAAGCGATGAGCGAGGCCGACAAGAAAGTCGCTTACGAGCGATTCCTGATGGCGCTGGACGCCTGGGCAAAAGACGGTGCTGCCAGCGTAACTTGCGATTCATGCGGTGCTGTAATCGCGTTTGAGCAGAAGGGCACCGCCACGTTTCACAGTTGCGAGTGCGGCAAGTTCGATGGCGTGATGCGCGGCATCTAATGTCGCCTCTCGGCGAT
>CAZHWA010000504.1:0-2367 GCA_964536175.1 uncultured Terricaulis sp.
GCTTTGGCGACGGCCTGGGCCACTCGGTCCGGCGGCGCCATCGGCGCAGCTTTCACGCTTGGCTGTCTGCGCAGGCGCGACCAAAGCGTGGGCTTGCGGGCGTATGCACACGCCTCTTGCAGATCCGTTGCGCGTATCAGCGCGGTCGCTACGCCTTCGTAATTGTGCGAGGCGTCGCGCGAGGTGAGCACGATTACCGAACGCACCTGCTTTTCGTTCAACAGCTCGATGATTGGGAAATAGTCGCTATCGGAGGCGAGAATGATAATTTCTTGCGGCGGCTTGCGCGAACACGCCAGCGCCACGGCGTCGATAGCCAGGTGCAAATCGACGGCGCTGGTGTTGATCTTGTTTCCCGCCAGGTAGATGCAATCCTTGGTCTTGAAGCCGAGCGCCTTGAACTCGTCTTCCTGGGTGCCGTTGACCGGATGCCAGTAGGCGTTTTTTTGCACGAAGCGGCGGCGACGTCCGTCCGCGAACTTGCCGTCCTCAAGCCAGGCGAACCAGTTCGGGATAGATGTCGCCAGCGGACGGGCGAGCGAACGGAAGTTATCGTAGTCGACGAAGATCGCACTACGAACCGGAAAGAGAGCGCTCCACATGGGCCGCATTTAGCGCGGATCGGGGGCGTATCCCAAGCCTGTAACGTAGTCCGGGCCGTTCAGGCTACGGCCAGCGCAGCGCTCTGCAGCACAGTGCCAAGTGTCGGCCCGACGATGCCGACTCGCCCGTCGTTCGTCGCCGCCGCGGCCATCGCGCCGCTGCGCGGATCGAAGCTGACTTCAGCGTACCACAGCGTGTTGGAGCCGTTGTGCCAAAAGCTGTCGCCCCGCGTGATCCAGCCCATAGCGTATTCGCCGCCGAAGGGCGGTGCGTGCAGCAGACGCCAGCTCTCAGCGCGCAGAAAATCCGCGCCGTCGCGGTGCGCGGCCAGATATTTGAGCACATCTTCGAGCCCAGCGTGCACGCGGCCGGCCGGGCCGAGCACGGCGGGGTTATCCGTGATCTCGCCTCCCGGCGGAAACGCTGTAAGACCGCCTGGCCCCATATTGTGCCCGACCGGCTGATCGTAGGCGCCGGGGTGGCCCGGCGCGCCCTGGCCTGCGCTGGCCATCCCAAGCGGCGCAAACACGTGCTCGTGGATAAGCGACTCCCAGGTCGCGCCCATCCGTGCCTCGAGCATGGCGCCGGCCACGACGTAGCCGCTGTTCGAATACATGAACGTCTGCTCGGCCGGTCCGTGTGTCGCCTGCGCCGAAGCGATGCGCGCGTAGGCGATGCGATCCGCACGAGCATCCTCGTTGTAACGCGGAAACGCCAACAGCTGCGCCGTCTCGATATTCGCCGGCAATCCGCTGCGATGGCTCAGCAGGTGGCGATATGTGATGGCGCGGTATTCGGCGCGCATGTCCGGCGCGGCCGCACCCAAGACATCGCCGACAGTATCGTCCCATGAAATCGCGCCCGCTTCGGCCGCGCGCGCAACCAGGGTTGCCGTCATCGACTTCGTAATCGAGCCGAGATGCCAGCGGTCCGACGGCGTCACCGGCGCCGCGTGCCCTACAGCGCGTAAGCCGTCTGCGAACGCGATGCTGGCGCCGCCGCGTTTGGCCGCGGCCGCCGCCATCGCCGGCGCGCCGACGCTCGCACGCAGTTGTGCGAGCCGCGCTTGGGTGAGCGCTTCCACCGGCGGCGGTGCAGCCGGTGCGATCGGCTCGCGGCCCAACGACAGCGGCATCGTCGCCGTGTTTTGCGTGAAGCGGCCTTCGATGCGGACGCCCGCGAGTTCTCCCTCAAAATGCGCGGCGATGCTGGGAAAGCTCATTTCAATGCGCGCGCCATCGATCCGTGTCGAGGCGGAAGCGATGGCGGCGTTGCCCTGATCGAGACTGTAGAGCGTTGCGCTGGGTCCCTCGCCGATCTCGAACCGCAGGCGCAGCCGGGTCTGGCCCAGGTTCAACACACCGTGCCAATCTCCTGCGAAATCGCCGACGGCTTGCGCCCAGGCCGGCAGCGCCAGCAGTCCTGACGCAGCGGCGCCCAGCAGCAGCGGTCGGCGTGAAATCATCTCGTCCCCCTTGGTTCCGGTCTCGATAGTCGCATTGACGCGGCTTTTCTTACACGATTAGAAGGCCGCGCCCTCAAGCGCCGCACTGCCAAGCGGCAAATGCCTCAAGGATTCAAGCATGAAGGTGCTCGTCCCGGTCAAACGGGTGCTCGACTTCAATTTGAAGGTCCGCGTCAAGCCGGACGGTTCGGGCGTCGATCTTTCCAACCTCAAGATGTCGATCAACCCCTTCTGCGAAATCGCTGTGGAAGAAGCGGTGCGCATGAAGGAAGGCGGCGGCGGGCACGCCAAGGACGCGG
>CAZHWA010000505.1:0-2363 GCA_964536175.1 uncultured Terricaulis sp.
CGCCGCGTAGGCATCTTCGCGCGCGATCCGCCTTGCATCTGCTCGCCGCGACCGGCGCCAATATTGATACGCCACACCGCAGATAAACGTGCGCAAGCTCGATTCACCGTTGAAACGCTCGAGCACTTCCCAGGTGCGTGCAAATGCCTCCTGCGCGAGATCGTCCGCGTCGGCGGGGTTTCCGACCAACCGGCGCAGGAAGGCGCGCACGGCAGACTGGTGCAAGTCGACCAAGCGGCCGAAGGCGTGCATGTCGCCTTTGCGCGCCAGACCGACCAGCCGCGCCTCTTCGGCGGCGTCCATCGGCGCAGGCTCACTTTCGCCCGAAGATGAGGACGAAGAGCGAGCCAATCGCAAGCACGCCCATCGTGACAGTGACGGTCGCGAACGCGAAGCCGACGTCCGCGTCCTGAAGCATGTACCAGCCCGTGGCGAAGCCGGCCGTCAGCGCAAGGAATGTGATGAAGGTCCATGCGCGCGACGTCGTCTTGTTTCCGCTTCCGCCGGACTCTCCGCCTTCACTCCCCATCGCCAGCTTCAGCAGCTCGGGCGGCGGTTCCTTGCCTTGATCGACGTACGACTTGACCAGCGTCATCAGCTGCTTGGACTTACGATCGTCCTGCAGCATTCCAAACACGGCCATGCCCATGCCGAAGATTGGGAAGATCAGCCACCAATAGTCGCGAAAGAGTTCTTCGAAATTCATTGGCCCCGCTCCAGCCGTTCACGCGCTTCACGCAGGATTTCAGCTTCACGCGCGTTCTCGCTCGCCATGCCCCAGATGGCCATGCCCATCCCGAACAGCGGGAACATCAGCCACCAGAAATCGCGGAAAAGCTCTACGGTCACTTCGGTCGTCATTTCGCCCTCCACGCCCTCAATCCGGGCTTCTGAAGGTGAACCGCCGCTGGAAGGCCGGTTGGATGCGCTCGACAAAGAAAATCTGTGATACAACCTGTGGTTTCACCGTAATTTAAGCCGCAGGGTGGAGAAGGGTCACTGATTTTGAGGAGACCCAGCATGCGAGCTCTCCATTTGCTGGCGGGCGCGTCGGCCCTCTGCGCGTTGGCCGCGTGTGCCTCGAGCGACGACGTGCGCACGCTGCGCCGGCCGCAATTGCCGCCGACTTATGTCGCCCTAGCGGATACAGCCTCGCCGCTGCACGAGAATATCGCCGTTTATGAAATCAACGGCGCGCCGGAGTTTCGGCTGTTCGACGGCGGCGACATCATCACGACGCGCCCGACGCGCGCCGAGGTCGCGCGGATGCTGCGCACCTGGCTCTCGGACGCCGACATGCTCGCGGACAACATCCGCGTCGCCGACTATCTCCTGACTGTCACGTTTCACGAATTGCGCGGCCCGGACGTGATCCCGTTCAGCGACAAGCATGCACGCGCGCGCGTGCAGTATCGCATCGAAGAACGTCTCTCGCGGCGTGTTGTTTTCGAGGGCGAGTACGAGGCGCAGCTGCAGGCGCGCATGCCGGGCGTGACGCCGGAGATGGTGCGCGCCGCCATCGCAAGCGGGCTTATCGGCGCCGCCTACGCGCCGGACATCAACGCTTCCATCGACCCGGAGGGCGCAGCGGCGGGCATTGGCGCAACGCTTGGCGCGGATTCCGCCGCGTTCGCCAGCTGGCACGACACGCTGTTGTGGGACTGGCCTGAAGCGGTGATTGAAGCCGCACCCCGCATTGCAGAAGGGTTCGGCATCGGCGGCGTCCTTGGCGCCGCCGCTGTGGGCGACACCACCGTCAATGACCGCGTGGCGCGCTGGAATGGCGGAGCGGCGGGAGCGGCGATCGGCTTGCTCGCAGCCGCGCCGACAGGCCGCAACGTCGAACATTGGGACGATCGGACCGCGCCAGGCGCGTTCGACGGCACGCGAAGGCGACACCAAGCCGTCAGAGGCATGATGCGGCAGAACTTCAACCGCTTTCTGTTCGGTCTCGACGCCGCTGAGCTGATCAAAATCCGCCAAGCCGTGCCGTGCGCGGACCTCAATCCGTATGGCCGCGGCCCGGGGATCATCACGTCGACGCAAACGGCGGTCGGTTGGGATTGTCCGGCGCGCCGCACGCGTCCGGTGCGACGCTCGTAATCAGAGCGCCACGCTCTCGGCAAGATCGGCCAGGCTTCTTGCGGCTTCCGGTTTTGCGGCGGCGCGGGCGGCGGCCGCACGCACGGCAAGTCCATGCAGATCGGCGAAACGCCGCTCGAGCAAGCCGGCCAGGGCCGCGGGCTCGAATTCCTCTTCGGTAAAGAGATCCGCCGCGCCGACTGAGGTGAGCACTTCTGCATTCGCTGTCTGGTGATCGTCCGCCGCCGCAGCGAACGGCACGAGCACGGCGGGACGTCCCG
>CAZHWA010000506.1:0-2361 GCA_964536175.1 uncultured Terricaulis sp.
GAGTCGCCACGCAAGAACCAGAGCAGTTCGTGGATGATGCTCTTCAGGTGCAGCTTCTTGGTGGTGAGCAGAGGAAAGCCCGCGCCGAGGTCGAAGCGCAGCTGGCGGCCGAACACGCCGCGCGTGCCGGTGCCGGTGCGGTCGCCGCGATCGACGCCGTTTTGCAGGATGTCGTCCAGGAGGCCGAGATAGGCGATGTCGGCCTGGGACGGCGGGCCGGACGGCTTGGGGGCGGGTTGTGCGCTCATGCTGCTCCAGAAATGTCCGCGGACGCGGACCGTCTGAATATGCGGACTATATGGGCCGACTCGGCATCAAGTTCACTCAGTCATCCCGGCCGGAGCCGCGTAGCGGCGGAGAGCCGGGACCCAGGGCTCCCACGCAGCTCTACGATCCCTGGGTCCCGGGTCTCCTCCCGCTTTCGCGGGAGTCGCCCGGGATGACTCCGAGTTAGTTGTCCGCAGAAGGAGCCGCGCACGCCGTCGGCCCCTTGCGCCTGGCCTGCCGGATCAGCGGGCCGGCAAGCCAGGCGGCGCGGGCGTTGACGTCCACCCCGGCGGCGCGGAGGGCGCGGGCCATCCACTGGTTGCAGACGTGAAACAGATGGAAGGAGCCCCGCGCGCGGAGAAAACTCGAACGGCCCACAACTTTGCCGTCGGCGATACGCAGCGGCTCGCCCGCCTCATCCAGCTCCAGCGCGCGGTCGATGAAGGCGACAAAGCGCGCTGCGCCCGCTCGGCTGACGCCAAGGGCGAGATCGTCGGTCGGGCCGAGATAGGCGGAGGCGGCGGGCGCGTCGTAGGTGACGTGCAGCACGCTGGGGCCGGTTGGCCCGAGCGCGGCGAGGCCGAGCCAGAGGTTCGCGCCGTCGGAGCGGTAGAAGGCTTCGTCGCCCCAGCCGATCAGGAATGTCCGCGCTTCGGGATAGAGCCGGCGCAACGGATGGTCCTCTGGAAAGATCGAGGCCGGCGCGGCGATGTCGCTGTGATAGCCGTTCGAATAAAGGTGCAGCTCAACGCAATCGAGGGCGCTTGCGGGCGTCACGCGCGGCGCCGGGACGGGCATGTAAATGTAGGCGAGCGTGAGCATCGCGAGCAGCGTGACGGTCGCGGCGATGGGACGGCGGTGCAAACCTCTTCGCCACTCCATCTGCGCCCCCTTTGCCAGCTCGCAACGTAACGGCGTTTCGGTGCTTGTGAAATCCGCTCACAGCAGGCGTGAGGCAATATCGGTCGGATGCGGGCCAAAGCGGGACTACCTCACGAACAGAGCGGCGCAGGGCCGCGAGCCCGTGAGGAGATGGCGATGAGCTTGGACATCCTGGAGCGCCCGAAGGACCGTGCGGTCGAAGCGAGCCTCTTGTTCATCGAACCGGACGGCGACAGGCCGCGTGTCGAGTTTTCGTATGGATCGGGCGAAGGCGTCGTGACAGCGATCTACACACCGCGAAAAGTCATTCTCAAGGATGCGCGCCGCATCCGGCCGCACCTCGATATCGAAGGGTTTGTCCTGCTGCGCCAGCCCTCGGCTGTGCGGGATTTCTGGGACGACGCAGAAGCTGGAAGCGTGGGCCGCACCGAGGCCGCCGAGCTGGTGGCGCGCGCGACGGGCGCCCGACGCGTACATGTTTTCGATCACACGCAGCGCCGACGTGATGCGCAGGCCAGGCGCCAGCCGTCGACCCGCGTGCATGTCGACTACACCCTGAAGTCGGCGCCGCAGCGGGTGCGCGACCTGTTCGGCGCTGAGGCGGAGAAGCTGCTGGCGCGGCGATTTGCGTTCATCAATGTATGGCGCCCGATCCGCCATCCGGCCGAGGACTGGCCCTTGGGGCTGGCGGACGCGCGCAGCATCGCGCCGGGCGATCTGGTGGCGACCGACATCGTCTATCCTGACCGGCGCGGCGAGATCTACAACCTCGCCTATACGCCCCAACACCGCTGGTGGTACGCCCCGGACTTGGCCCTGGACGAGTCGCTGCTGATCAAGTGCTACGACAGCCGGCCCGATGTGGCCCGGTTCACGCCCCACACGGCCTTCGAGAACCCGCTGACGCGCCCCGGCGCGCCGCCGCGCGAGAGCATCGAATTCCGGACCATCGCGTTCTTTGATTAGAGACGTTCCTCGCCTATATTCAGACTCGTCCGGGCAACCGGACTATGGCGATAAACGCGCGGAGATAGGCGGATCGGACCCGGGTGCGATTCCCGGCGGCTCCACCATCAGACGCCAGAAGCCAGAAATCAGAAGTCAGAAGCTCCGTTTCTGATTTCTGGGTTCTGATTTCTGGCTTCTGTTGAAGGGGCCGAAATAGGATCGACGGACGTTGAAGGCCGTTGCTTTTGCTCGGGTTGGTCCCGT
>CAZHWA010000507.1:0-2359 GCA_964536175.1 uncultured Terricaulis sp.
CGGGCAAGATCATGTCGGCGCAGGATGCGCGCGACGTGCTGCAGATGGGGTTCGACATGCCCATCCTCGGCCGCGCCGCGATCCTGCATCACGATTTTCCCAAGCGCGTCGCCGCCGATCCGAACTTCGCCGCCATCGCAACGCCGGTCAGCGAAGCCTATCTGTGCGAGCAGGGCCTTGGCCCTGCCTTCGTAACCTACATGCGCACTTGGAGAGGCTTCGTGGAATGAGCCACACAATGGCCACGCACGAATCGTTCACATGCCGGCATTTTCGGAACGCGCAGTAGGATCCGCTGTCGACTCGCTGGAATGCGTTCGTTATGATGCCCCATCACCTAAGGGGGGGGCCGATAATGAAGATCAGGACTTTGCTGTCTCTGACCGCGATTTTCGTCGCCGCGTTCGCACCGTTCGATATTGCTGTCTCGCAAACTCAGCAAGAAGGTAAGACCGCGTTCCCGACCGCTGACAGTGCTTGCCGCATGGCGGACCATGAAATGTCTCGGCTGACGAATGTGGGCCCGAATTTTAGCGGGCCCTACATAGTCGCCGGTTTGGTTTGGCCCTCAGCGGATGCGGCGCGACGGGATTTGGGCGCACTTCGCGGTTGGTGCGCAAACGGCAGGCGCGGAGAGGCGCCAGATCTGCCCAACGCGCGTTCGCACGAGCGGGACTGGGGGCCCCTAGAAGCATACCGATCGAACAGGGAGTCTTGGTAAGACGCGTTCACTGACTTCCGAGGCGCTCTCCAGCCCTTTCGTACTTTATCGAACTTGAGCGCGGAGAGGTGCGGCTCGGCGCCGCCGACAAAATCATGTCGTCGCAAGACGCGCGCGACGTGCTGGCGACGGGCTTTGATATGCCCATCCTCGGCCGCGCCGCCATCCTTTCCGAAACGCGTCATGGCCGATCCGAACTTTGCCGCCAGAGCGACGCCGGTCAGCGCAACCTATCTGGGGGAGGAGGGCCTTGGCCCCGCCTTCGTAACCTACATGCGCACCTGGAAGGGCTTCGTCGAAGCGGAAGCGTAACGCGTTCGCATGTGCTATGCCGCCGGTCATGACAGACCGCCCCATGCAGCGCGAATACTGGAACAGCCAAGTTGCGGATGAATGGGTCCGCAACGCCAAAATTATCGACAGGATGCTGGCGGGCCTCACGCAGGCCGCGCTCGATCGAGCAAACCTTCAACACGGCGAACGCGTCCTCGATATTGGCTGCGGCGGGGGCGCGACCACGCTAAGAATTGCCGACTCTGTCGGCGCAAACGGGCGTGTGGTCGGCCTCGATATTTCGAGACCTTTGTTGGAGCTCGCGCGGCGCCGCGCGGAACGCCGCAGCAACGTCTCCTTCATCGAAGCTGACGCGGGCGCAGGCGGCGTGCCTGGCGCGCCGTTCGACGCCGCGTTTTCGCGCTTCGGGGTGATGTTTTTCGAGACCCCCGCCGCGGCGTTTGCGAACATTCGCAGCGCGCTCAGGCCCGGCGGTCGCCTCGTCTTTGCCTGCTGGCGCCCGTTTGCAGAGAACTACTGGTCGGCAAAGCCGCTGACCGCGCTCGCGCCGCTCTTGAAGGAGCCGCTGAAGCCGGCCGATCCAAATCTGCCCGGCCCGTTTGCGCTCTCCGATCCGGACAAGACTCGCCGCATCCTTGATGAAGCCGGCTGGCGGGAAATCAGTATCGCGGCGTGGGACGGCCGCGTCGTGATCGGCGCAAATGCGCAGGATGCGGCCGCCTATCTGGTGAAGATCGGCCCATGCGCCCGCGCGATCAACGAACAGGAGCTCGACGTCAAGGCGGCCGAGCGCTTGTTGATCGACTTTCTGCGAACGTATGAGACCCACGAAGGGGTAGCGCTCGCCGCCGCGTGCTGGATCGTGAGCGCGCAAGCCTGACCGCAAAGGCGCATATCTGCCCATCGGCGTGCGTTATTGACTTCCTAACTTTTCGCGCCGATATGCGTGCGCAGCGACCGTTCGCATGGGCGAACGCGGTCCCCACGGAACGCCACCATCGACGTTCGGCTTTGAGCGCTGACCTAGCAAGCTCGCCGCCTTTCTTCGCCGTCGCATCGTTCCTGACTGATAGGGCCCACGCGATGACGCGTGCCGGCTCGAAAGAGTTTACGTGACCACTTTCCAAGACCTCGGCGTGTCCGCGCCGATCCTTCGCGCACTTGAAGCCGAAGGCTACACCCAACCCACGCCGATCCAGATGCAGGCGCTGCCAATCGTGCAGAAGGGGCGCGACCTCATCGGTCTTGCCCAAACCGGAACCGGCAAGACCGCCGCCTTCGCGCTGCCGATCCTCGACAAGCTTGCGGCCACGCGTAAGCACGCCGGCGAGAAGTCGTGCCGCT
>CAZHWA010000508.1:0-2351 GCA_964536175.1 uncultured Terricaulis sp.
CGACGACGCGGCAGCTATTTTTGGGGATTCCGGGGGCCGGCTTTTCCTTGACGATCTCGATGCCGGGCGCGACGAGGCCACGCTCTGGCGCGTGCTCGATCTGGCGCGAACACAGGGCGGGGCGGTCTTGTTGGCGGCGCTGAGCCCGCCCGCGGCTTGGCAGGTCGCCATCCCAGATCTTAAGTCCCGCCTTAACGCAATGCCGGTGGCGCGTCTGGGCGAACCCGACGAGGCGCTCATGGAAGTCGTCTTGCGCCGAATTTGTCGCGAACAATTCATTCAATTGAGCGATGATGCGGCCCGGTACCTCGTCCGCAGATTGCCTCGGACCTTCGCCGCCGCTCACCGTATGGCCGCGGCGCTGGATGCAGGCCTGGTCCGTGGCGCGAGGCCGGTCAGTCGCCGGGCGGCTGAGAAGGCGCTGGAAAAGGCGCAAGGCGAGTGGGGTTCGGGAGACGGTTAAGCAATGGCAAAGACGCGCAAGAAGAAGCGCGAGCCGGCAGAGAAGACGCCGCTGCTGAAAAGCCCGCAACGCTTCATCAATCGTGAGCTGTCCTGGCTCGCGTTCAACACTCGTGTGCTCGAGGAGGCCGAGAATCCGGGCCACCCGGTGCTGGAGCGGCTGCGCTTTCTATCCATCTCCGCGACCAACCTCGACGAATTCTACATGGTGCGTGTCGCCGGTCTGCACGAGCAGGTCAAAGCTGGCGTCTCGATCTTAAGCCAGGATGGGCTGACGCCCGCCGAACAATTGGTGCGGGTGCACGCCGCCGCGGCCGATCTTATCGCGCGCCAGCAACAACGCTGGCGCAAGTTGCGCGCCGAGCTGCGTCAGACCGGCATCTCCGTCCTCGACCCGGAAGAACTTAGCAAGTCGGAGCGCGCCTGGCTCAAGCTGGTGTTCATGGAGCAGGTGTTTCCACTGCTGACGCCGCTGGCCGTCGATCCTGCGCACCCGTTCCCCTTCATCCCGAATCTCGGTTTCGCCATCGCGCTCAAGCTGCGACGTGTATCGGACGGTCGCGTGCTGAACGCGCTCATCCCCGTGCCGAGCCAAGTCAATCGCTTCATTGAAGTCAGCGAAGCGGGCGCACAGGAGCCGGGCGCCGAAGGCAAACGCGCCCCGCGTCGTTTCATCACGCTCGAAAACGCCATCATGCTGTTCCTGGACGAGCTGTTCCCCGGCTATGCCGTGGAGGCACAGGGCGCGTTCCGCGTTGTGCGCGACAGCGACATCGAAATCCAGGAAGAGGCCGAGGACCTGGTGCGCGAATTCGAAGCGCGCCTAAAGGAGCGCCGGCTGGGCGACATCGTGCGCCTGAAGATCGAAGAATCGATGCCGGAAGATCTACGCGCGTTCATTGTGCGCGAGATCGAGGCTAATCCGCGCGACGTCATCGTTGTTGAAGGCATGCTGGGGCTGGCTGCGCTCGAAGAGCTGGTCAAGTTGGAGCGGCCCGATCTCAAGTTCACCCGCTATGAGCCACGCTCGCCGGAGCGGATCAAGGATTTTGGCGGTGACGTGTTCGCCGCGATCCGCGCCAAGGACATGCTGGTTCACCATCCTTACGAGTCCTTCGACTCAGTCGTGCAGTTCATCCGTCAAGCCGCAGCCGATCCTGCCGTCGTCGCGATCAAGCAGACCCTCTATCGCACCTCGAAAGATTCGCCGATCGTCGCGGCGCTGGTGGCCGCGGCCGAGGCAGGTAAGAACGTCACGGCGCTGATCGAGCTCAAGGCGCGGTTCGACGAAGAATCCAATATTCGTCTGGCGCAAACGCTCGAACGAGCGGGCGCCTCCGTCGTATATGGCTTTATCGACTATAAGACGCACGCCAAGGTGAGCCTGGTCGTGCGCCGAGAGGCCGAAGGCCTGCGCACCTACACCCATTTCGGCACGGGCAACTACCACGCTGTGACGGCGCGGATATACACCGATTTGTCGTTGTTCACGTGCGATCCGGCCCTCGGTCGCGATGCAGGGCGCCTGTTCAATTTTATCACCGGCTATGCGCGGCCCGCGCAGCTGGAAAAGATCGCGCTGTCGCCTATCAACGTGAAGTCCACGTTGCTGCAGCTGATTGACGACGAAATCGAACACGCCCGCTCCGGCCGCGGCGGAGCCATCTGGGCCAAGCTCAACGCATTGGTTCATCCAGAAATCATCGATGCGCTCTATCGGGCCTCGAATGAGGGCGTGAAGATCGAACTCGTGGTGCGCGGCATCTGCTGCCTGCGGCCGGGCGTGCCAGGCCTTTCGGAAAACATCCGCGTGAAATCGATTGTGGGCCGGTTCCTGGAGCATTCACGCATCGTTTGTTTCGGGGCCGGCGCCAAGCTGCCGAACCCGA
>CAZHWA010000509.1:0-2347 GCA_964536175.1 uncultured Terricaulis sp.
GCGCCAGTTCGTAGCTTTCCTCGAGACGGTCGGCCTGCTCGAGGAGAAGGTGCCGGGCGGCCGTGGCGAAGTAGTGTTCTACAACCTCGGCAAGTTCAGCCAGGCCATCTCAGACTTCGAGAGCATCCACTTTCACTCGAACCCGGTGGAGAAGTACAAGAGCTTCGCCGGCTTCCTGCGCTATCACGCCGAGCACGCCTATCCCGAGGGGTGGCAAGACAGCGCCTTCATCACTCCCGACGCTGTGCGGATCATGACCGTGCATCAGTCGAAGGGCCTGCAGTGGCCGGCAGTGTTCATTCCCCAGCTCGTCAAGAACCGCTTTCCGGCAAAGGGAAAGGGTGGGAGGACGGCTTGGCACCTACTGCCCGCGGACGCATTCGGCAATGCGGCGCGCTACCGGGGCGGGCTCGACGACGAGATGCGCCTGTTCTATGTCGCGACCACGCGCGCCCAGAAGTTCCTGCATATGAGCTGGGCTCCGCACGACGGCAACCGCACCGCGCAGGTGCGGTCCGAATTCTTCGACGCGGTTCTGGCGTCGAAGTACGTGAAGCGGCGCTCGCAAGACTACGCTGGCCGAACGCGGCTCGAGCCGGCACCCAAGGCGTCAGTTGCCAACGTTACGTTGTCTTTCTCCGACTTGAAGTACTTCTTCGAGTGCCCGTACCAGTTCAAACTGCGGATCCTGTACGGGTTCAACGCGCCGCTGGACGAGGCTTTGGGCTTCGGAAAGTCGCTGCACGACGCGTTGGCGGAAGTGCATGCGCGGGCGCTGCAGGGCGAGAGCATCGACGCAAGTGAGGCGCCGGAGCTCGTTGGGCGGCACCTGCGCACGCCGTATGCCTACGCGGCGCTGCGCGAGAAGCTGCAGAAGGCCGCCGAGAAGGCGATCGCAGGGTACATCCGCAAGAACGCTGCCGAGTTCGGAAATCTCGAGTTCTCGGAAAAGGCGATCGAGATCGCGCTCGGCGATGGTGTGTCGGTGGCTGGCCGCATCGACCTCGTGCGCCGGGTCGACACCGGTGAGGTGACGATCGTCGACCTGAAGTCTAATGACCGCGCGCAAGCCGAGGCAGTCACCGAGACGCAGTTGCACGTCTACGCACTCGGCTACCAGGAGCTCACCGGCCGGCCTGCCGACTACGTCGAAATCTACGAGCTTGACGACCAGAAGCAGAAGCGCCGCTCGGTCGACGACGAGTTCATCGACGACGTGAAGCGAGGCGTGCGCGGAGCCGCAGAGGCGCTGCGCCGCAACGCATTGCCGCCGAAACCCGAGAAGAAGAGCTGCGCGCGGTGCGACTATCGCGACCTGTGCTCGGCCGCGATCGTGAGTTGACGAGGGATGGGGATGAAACTGAAACGTGCGCTGCTCGATTCATTGCAGGCGGAACAGTTGAAGGAACTGTGTACCGAGTTCGAGCTGCAGGCTGACCGGCGATCGAGGGCCGCGATGGTAGCGGCACTTGCAAGCGAGAAAGCGGCGAGCGCCGAACGACTCGTGCAGAAGCTGAACGTCGCGCAGTTGAAGGACGCGCTGTCGCAGCACGGCCATCCGACCGACGGCAAGCGCGACGAGCTTGCTCGCCGGCTGCTGGGGGTGATCGCGCCCGACTCCGCCGCCGGCGATGTGCCAAAGAACACGGCGAGCGACTCGACGCTCGCGGGCGCCTGGTTGCAGCAGCCGCAGCCGCGCATGCGCGCGCTGAGGACTGGGATCGACGTCACCGAGCAGTATCGCCACAGCGAAGAGGCCGTGCAGCGCCCCGAGGTCGGCGTACAGGACCAGTTCCAGGCAAGGAAGCCGCCCCGCACCTACCGCTACGACAGTTCGCTCGACCCGGCACTCTCGTGGGACGAACAGCGCGAGCGCGACCTCGGTGAGTGGCTGCTCGGGCTCGTCGTGCGCGCGGCGCAGGAAGGCGAGCGCGCGGTGTTCGCCGAAGTGCAGGAGTGGAAGGGCGGCGGTGTGCGCGTTGCGTCACTGGCCGAGGCCGCGCAGATGCTGCAGCAGATCGGCAAACCCTTCCTGAACTGGGCAGGCAAGGCCGAGCGGCACGAGATCCGGGTACCGACTGCGCCGCTCTTCGTGCACGAGCGACATTCCACGAAAGCGATCCTCGACGGCATCCGCCACCGCAAGGCGCGCGGGCAGACGCTGGACCTGTTCGGTGACCCCGGCATGGACATCCGCGAGAACCTCGAGGCCTACGAGCACAAGGGGCCGTGGCAGAACCGGATGATCCTCGGCGACTCGCTGGCGGTGATGAACTCGCTGCTCGAGTTCGAAGGCATGGCCGGGCAGGTGCAGATGATCTACATCGACCCGCCGTACGGGGTTCAG
>CAZHWA010000510.1:0-2345 GCA_964536175.1 uncultured Terricaulis sp.
CGAGAACTTCGGTGTCCTCGTTTTGCAGCATGCCCGAATAGGCGCGCTCGGCGCCTGCGGTGTCGCCGGCGACCTCGGCGGCGCGCGCTTGCAGCAGGAGCGCCAGACGCGGCTCATCGATCAGGTCTTCGGCTTTGTCGGCGTGCCGGCGCGCTGCTTCGAACTCGCCGGCTTCGGCCGCAATCAAACCGAGCGCCAGCGCTTCCTGGCCGCGCCGGGTGCGCGCACGCTGGCTGGCTTTGCCGATGCGCCCCGGCGCATCCAACAAGAACATGACCAGTCGCAACAGCGGCAGCGAAATCGCGACGACCAGTACAATGAGCAGCAGACCGAACAGCGCTGACGTCTCGATGCGCGTGCCGAACCAGGTGATTTCGACCACGCCTTGATCGGTGGCGATGATCTGCCACGAAATGAGCGCCGCCATCACCGCGACGATGAGGAGAAAGGCGAGGCGCAACATTCTGCTTCAGCTCCGCGACAATTCTTGGCGGATGGCGGCGATGCGCCGGTCGATCTCGAGACGGCGCGACGCGTCGTTGATCCACGGTTGAGCGACGCGTTTCGGCCCCGGCGGCAGCTTGCTCAGCTCTTCAATCGCCGCCTCAAGACGATCCGCAGCGAGATATTGCTCGGCCCGTTCGACGATTCCCTCCGGCGTATCGCCGCCGCCGGCGCGGCGGATTACGATCCACTGCGCCAGCGCAGCCTGGATGCGGCCCCAAAAGCCGGCGCCCGCCTGCGCCTGATGCGCGGCGCGGATAATCTCGTTGTCGAGACGGGCGAAGCGATCGCGCAATTCAAGGCGCGTCGGCGCGCCCGTACGCGCAAGCGGCGCCAGCGCGGCAACATTGGCGTCGTCGGGCAGCAGCGCGGCAAGCGCAGCGTGCGCTTGCTCAAACGGCCCAGAAGCGCGTGCGGCTTCGGAGGCGGCCACCACGGCATAGGACGCGCGCGCGGCGGTCGCGGCGGAGCGCGCTTCGGCCGCGACCGCCGGCAGTTCTTCCTGCAGGCGGCGCACTTCGGCAACCAACGCGCCAACCTCGCTGGAGGACGGCATTTGCTGCAGCCGTGTTTCGACGTCGCGCAATCCCGCTTGCAGAGCAAACACCCGCGCCATCGTCGCATCGCCGCCTTCAGCAGCGGCGGCCTGTGTCAGCGGCGCGTTGATCATCGCTTCGAGAGCGTCGAGGCGGCGATCGAGCTCGACGGTCGACTGCGCCGCCGGCGTCTCGGCGGTCGCCGGCTGCGACGAAGCCGGGAAAGCGCGATCGAGCGCGCTGTCCACAGCCGGCAGGCGCGGCGCAACGGCGCCGGCGGCCGCGCCGACGCCGCCCGCCACCAGCGCCAGCGCCAATGCGCCGCCCAGCCCCAGACCGCGTCGCCCGTTGGCGTCGCGATAGGCCGGCTCGTAGTCAACGTCGATTGGCTCGGCGCGTCCGCGCTCTGCCTCGTCGTCCATGGCCATGGAGCTCCCCAGTTTTCCCAAGCCTTTTCCGCTATTTCGAGCGGGAAACGAGTCGGGCCGCAGGCGCAAAGTCTAGGCCCCGCGCGTCAGCGCCTCAAGCGCTTGCGCCAGCAGGGGAGTCCGGAGCAAGCGCGGTGCGCAGTAGCGCGTCTTCCCGTGGCGCGGGCGACACAACCATCCGGGCCCATCGGGCTTGCGCCGCTGCATCTGCGACAGCTTGGCTAAGACAGGCCGCCGTCATCTTGTCAGCGTGCGGCGCGCCAAGTTGCACGAATGTATGGGCGCCGCGTGCGCTGTGGAAAAGAACGATATCGAGCGGCTGCAACAAGGCCTCCGGCAGCACAGTGGCGGCGCGCGCCGTGTAGGCGATGCGGCGCTCGACGCTGAACCCCGCGCGGCGGAGGTCGCCGGCCAAGTCGCCCGCGACATGTTCGCCGCCAATATGCACGAGCGATCCGGCGCTTGGCGTCAGCGTGGCTTGTGCGAGGGCCGCGAGCGCATGCACGTCCCCATCGGCCGAGCGCACGTCCGTGAAGCCCGCCGTACGGGCCGCCGCCGCTGTTGCATCCCCAACCGTCAATACTGGCTTGGCGTGGACGCGGCGGGCGCCGGCAAACGCGCGCACGCCATTGGCGCTGGTGAAGAGAAGCGCCTGCGCCGCATCGACATCGGTGTTGTAGGCGCATGGCGCGATTGTCAGCAGCGGCGCAACGATAGGCTCGGCGCCAAACGCGCGCACCTGCTCGGCGGTAGCCTCGGCGTCGGGCAGAGCGCGGGTAATGGCGACCCGTTGTGTCACGTGAGATCCGGCGCCAGCGCATCGCCCGCCTCCTCGCGGATTGCCTGGCCGAGGCCAAACGCCATGTCGCGTGCGGCG
>CAZHWA010000511.1:0-2341 GCA_964536175.1 uncultured Terricaulis sp.
GATGGGCAAAGTGCCGGCGATCAAGCACGGCGACACGGTGGTCACGGAGTGCGCGGCGATTTGCGCCTATCTCGCCGACGCTTTTCCGCAGGCCAAGCTTGCGCCGCCCTCGGGCAGCAAGTTGCGTGCGCCCTATTATCGCTGGTTGTTCTTCGCCGCCGGACCCATTGAAGCGATGGCGAGCAATCACGCGCTGGGCGTGCAAATCCCCGACGAGAAGCCCGGTATGGTCGGCTACGGCTCGCGTGAGCAGGTGATGGACGCGCTCGAGAAAGCGCTCGACGGGCGCGAGTATCTCGTTGCCGACACATTCACGGCCGCCGATCTCTATGTCGGCGCGCAGCTTGGCTGGGGCATGCAATTCGGTACGATCGAAAAGCGGCCCGTGTTCGAACACTATGTCGGTCCGCTCCTGGCGCGTCCCGCATCGGTGCGGGCGCAGGAGATCGACAATGCGTTGACGGCGTCGCAGCAGAAGACGGGCTAGCGCCGCGCGACCTGACTCAGCGCAGGCCCATGGCGTGCAACGCCTCAAGCGCAATCGCGCGATTGCGCTCGTGCAGGTCAAGCTGCACCAAATATTTCGGATGATTGCCGTCGGCGAAATCCGCGTCGGCGAGCCAGTCGCCTTGGTCGACCAACTGGACCCGCCTTTGCTCCAGCAATGGCATGACCGCTTCGCGATAGGCGGCCTCATACGGGACGGCATCCTCCCAGGAGCCGCTGGGCGGGAAGAACGCGACGACGTTGACACTGCGCGCGCTTAGATAATCCAGCAGAGCTGCCAGATAGCCCAATTCCCGCTGCATGGCCGCGCGCCAATCGCCATCTACCAGGCGGCCTTCCGCCGTCTGCTGATCGGGCAAGTACACAGTAACGCGGCTCTGACGCGCCCCTAAGGCAGTGGCCAGAAAACGTTGCACATAATCCCGCTCGACAATGGCCAATCGCTCAACCGGATTTAAAGGCGCTGGGTGCATGCCGCGTTCGTCATAGGAATAAAGCTGATGACGCTCGACATAGTATTTAAGCGTGACGCCCTCACGCTCCGGGCGCGCCAGATAGTACGAAATGCCAAGCACCAGTGTGGTTTTTTCCCCACCAGCCTGGAGGAGATTGAAATCCTCCACGAGCATGCGCACGAGGTGATAGACGTCGCGATGCCGAAGGGCGCCGACACCGTAATTATGGATGAGCGCCCGCTCGTCGGGTGGCAGCCGCCAAGCCATCAGCGATACTGCGGTTTGGGAATCGCCAATGAAGTACACGCCGCCGCGCGAATAGTCGTCGTTGGGGATTTGCCCCAGCAAAAGGTAATCGGCTTCGTCGAGGTAGCCGGCGTCGTAGAGCCACACGCCATTCACGTCACGCTGGCGCTGCTGTTCGCTTTTCACGTGGTTGGGGATGACAGGCGAGCTATGCGCCATGATGTCGCCTAAGGCGAAAGTCGCGAGCATGGCTGCGGCGAGGGCCAGCGATAGCTTGCGCCGGTCGCGCCGCAGCCGAGCATCAACGCGCTCTCCCGCCGATGTCGATTTGTCGTCCATCCCCAGCGCCTTGCCATCCGGATGGCAAAACTTCTCGTCCCCGACAAGAGATTACGTGCCAAAGCATCCAACCGGCGTCCACGTTCACCTCGCTGGAGCCTCGCAGGCGCCCACTCCGAGCCAGTCAGCGGCCCGCCCTGGCGCCGCGCCGAACCGCGAGCTTGGCGGCCAGCGCTTGAATGTGCTTCAGATCTTTTAGAAATGCGGCACGCGCCGCGCGGCGCGCGTCCTGTTCGGGGATGCGCAACAGGGCTGAGGGATGCACCGTAATGTAGCCCCGCCGATCGCCGAACCTGGCCGGACCGCGGTTGGTCTGGATCGGTAAGGGTTTGCCGGCCAGCGCCCGCACCGCCGTGGCGCCGAGCGCAACCACAACATCAGGATCAATGAAATCCAGTTCCAGATTCAGCCACCATCGATAGCGCTCGATCTCGCCGACGGTAGGCCGCTGGTGCAGCCGCCGTTTGCCACGCGGCGCAAATTTGAAATGCTTTACCGCATTGGTCAGATAGACGTGCTCCGGCTTCCTGCCGGCATCCTCCAGCAACCTGCGCAACAGCTTGCCAGCCGGCCCGACGAAAGGACGCCCTTCGGCTTCCTCGACATCGCCAGGCTGCTCGCCGACAAAGGCCACCCCGGCGCCCTTCGGCCCTTCGCCCAGCACCGCACGATCGGCGCCCGGCGTAAGAGGCGGGGCCGCCGCGATGAGCTTGTTGAGGGCGGCGAGCGTGCGCGGTTTCGCTGCGGGTTTTGTCATGCGGCGTCAACGCGCCAGTCTGCTTCCAGATCGGTAC
>CAZHWA010000512.1:0-2338 GCA_964536175.1 uncultured Terricaulis sp.
GCCAGGATCGCCCCGACGCCATCGCCTGGTTCTTGAAGAACCACCCCGAAGTGCCAGACAGCAGGATCGTCAAACTCATCGGCACCACAAAATCGACCATCGACCAGGTGCGCAACCGCACGCACTGGAACGCCCAGAACATCAAGCCGGTCGATCCGGTGACACTGGGTCTGTGCACCCAGATTGAACTTGACGCCGTCGTGGCCGACGCCGCCGCCGCCAAGGCGCGCGCCGACGCCCGCGCCGCCAAGGCCGCGGCCAAGACGCTGAAATCGGCGCAGGAAACCGTGCCACCGGAAACCTACGAACAGCCCGACGGCGCCCCCGACAACTGAGCATCCAACGATCCGCCGTCTGGACTCGCCGGCGCGCATGTTCCGCCTATTTGACAAGGATCAATCGCGCGCGTGCGCGCCGCGAGTACCGGTCCGCCATGCGAACCATCATTGAGCCGTTCAGGATCAAGTCGGTCGAGCCGATCCGCATGACCTCGCGCGCCGAGCGGCGCGACATGCTGGAGCGCGCGCACTTCAACCTTTTCGCCATCCCGGCCGATGATGTGCTGATCGACCTGCTAACCGATTCAGGCGTGGCGGCCATGAGCGGCGAGCAATGGGCCGCACTGATGCGCGGCGACGAATCCTATGCCGGCTCCGCCTCGTTTGCCCGTTTCGAACGCGCCGTCAGAGCGCTGATGCCGTTCCGGCATGTGATCCCCACCCATCAGGGCCGCGCGGCCGAAGCAATCCTGTTCGCCCTGCTCGGCGGGCCGGGCCTGATCGTGCCATCGAACACGCACTTCGACACAACACGCGGCAACATCGAGGCCACCGGCGCCGAAGCGATCGACTTGCCGTGCCCGGAGAGTGCGGACCGCCAATCGCCGGCGCCGTTCAAGGGCAATATGGACATCGCCCGACTCAAGCACCTGCTCGAGCATGAAGGCGAGCGCGTGCCGTGCGTCATGCTGACAATCACCAACAATGCCGGCGGCGGACAGCCGGCCAGTCTGTCCAACATCCAGGCCGTCGCCGCCGTCGCGCGCGAATATGGCAAACCGTTCTTTATCGACGGCTGCCGCTTCGCCGAGAACGCCTGGTTCATCAAGGTGCGTGAAGACGGCCAGCGGGAGCGCGCCATCCCCGATATCGTGCGCAACATATTCTCGTGCGCTGACGGCATGACGATGTCCGCCAAGAAGGATGCGTTCGCGAACATCGGTGGGTGGCTCGCGCTTAACGACGATGCGCTTGCCGCCGACGCGCGCAGCCGCCTTATACTCACCGAGGGTTTTCCGACCTACGGCGGATTGGCCGGGCGCGATCTGGACGCCATCGCCCAGGGCCTGACCGAAATCGTCGACGAAGATTATTTGCGTTATCGCGTGCGAGTGAACGAATACGTGGTTGAAAGGCTGGTAGCGGCTGGCGTGCCGGTCGTGCGCCCGGCCGGCGGCCACGCCGTCTTCCTCGATGCCGGCCAGATGCTGCCGCACATCGCCCCGCTCGAATATCCGGGCCAAGCGCTGGCCACAGCGCTCTATGAAGAAGGCGGCGTGCGCGGCTGTGAGATCGGCAGCGTCATGTTCGGCCGGCGCGCCGACGGCAGCGAAGCGCCGGCGGCCATGGAATTGGTGCGTCTGGCGATGCCGCGGCGCGTCTACACGCAAAGCCACGCCGATTATCTGATCGAAACAATCCTCGCCGTGCACGTGAAACGCAATCGTTTACGGGGCATGCGCATTGTCGAAGAGCCTCTGCGCCTGCGCCACTTCACGGCCAAGTTCGAACCCTTGGCTTAGGTCGAGAGCGGCGTCGCGACCGCGACGGAGTCCGCACGACTGAAAATCTTGCCGGGGTTCATAAGACCGGCCGGGTCGATCGCCGCTTTGATTTGCCGCATAAGGTCGACCGCCTCGCCGAGTTCGTCGCGCAATGCGTGCTGCTTGCCTAAGCCGATGCCGTGCTCGCCGGTGCAGGTGCCGTCCATCGACAGCGCGCGTGCAACCAGCGCCTCATTGAACCGCTCGGCGGCTGCGCACTCTTCCGCGCTGTCCGGGTCGAGTAACAAAATGACGTGGAAGTTGCCGTCGCCGACATGGCCCAACACTGTGGCGGGAAAAGGCGCCGTTGCGAGATCGGCCTTGGTGGCGTCGATGCATTCGGCGAGCCGGCTGATCGGCACGCAAACGTCCGTGGACCAGGGCCGCGCACCGGGCCGCATCGCGGCGGCGGCAAAACCGGCATTATGACGCGCACGCCAGAGTTTGGTGCGTTCTTCCGCATCGAGCGCCCACTGGAACGCGCTGCCGCCGTTCTCCTGAGCGATCGCGCCGAAC
>CAZHWA010000513.1:0-2337 GCA_964536175.1 uncultured Terricaulis sp.
GACCGCGTCGTCCGTGAGCTCAACCCCCACCAGGGTGCAGCCTCTTGGCACACTAAGATCTTCCACGCGATCATAAGCGTAATCGGGCATGTGATCGAAGCTGCGCGAGGTGTCGCTATTGTAGGCCTCGCGCACCTTCGGATGGGCGTTGAGCGTGAAGAAGAAGCTGGCGCCGAAGGCGTGCGCAGTGCGCATCAGCGCGCCGAGATTCATAGGCTTGGAAATATCCTCCGCGCCGATGCCGAAATAGCCGCGCATCACCAGAAATCGAACCACCAGTCGCTGTGTCGCCGCTCGCAGTCGTGGTACGGTCCGCCATAGACGCTCGTCAGCGTTGCATGGCGACCGCTTTCGTTGAGCGTCACCGCGCCGTTCGAGTATTGCCCATCCGCGCCGGCGACCGGATCGAGCCTATGTGTCTGCCCTGCAGCGAAGACTTCGACCCCAGTGGCGACGCGGCGGAGGCTGAACTCGTTGTCGCCGGCGCAGCGCCAGTTTATGCGCTTGCCTTCCTCTAGTGCTCGACCGCTTTGACAGGCGCTCAGCGCCAGCAGCGCCGCTGCCGCCAAGAGCGATCTCATCGGCTGCCTCATTGCAGTTCAGCTCCGCTGGCAATTCGCATATGGCCCTCCGTGTGCGCCGTTCAGCGTTGCGCGGCCTTGGTCTTCCCAATACTCCACCACGCCATCGGAATAGCGCGCGCCGGAGGCGGACACAGCGATCGGCAAATCGTAGATGCGCCCGCCGGCGAACACCTCGGCGCGGTCGTCTGCGAACCGCACGGAGAACGCGGCGCCGCCGTCGCAACGCCAATCAACCCGCGGCCCGCCGCTTTGCGTGGTGCCGCACGCCGAGAGCAGCACGATGGCTGTGACCATCAAGATTTTTTGCATGGGCTCACCTAAACGTTTTTACTTCGCGTAATCCCGATGACGTCGCTATTGCGCGCTTCATCCCCTGGCTGACGAAGGGCGCGGCTACATTTCCCGCTGCGTCCACCGCAATCAAGCCGCCGTCGCCGCCGAGTTGTCGGACAGCGCCCAACGCCGCTTGCGCGGCGTCGGCAAGCCGCTGTCCCGCATAAGCGATGCGCGCAGAAATGTCAGCTGCTGCGTTGACCCGCATGAAATACTCGCCGATGCCGGTGCAGGAGACGGCCACGCGGTCATCCGCCCAGCAGCCGGCGCCAATGACCGGCGTGTCGCCGATACGCCCAGCCATCTTGCCGCGAATGCCTGCAGTGGATGTCGCCGCTGCGAGTCGCCCACCGATGTCGCGTGCGACCGCGCCGATGGTGCCCGCGTCATGCACCGAGGTAAGGCCGCTTACAGCCGGCGTGTAATAGCTCGCGGGATCTTCGACGACAGCGAAGCCTTCGGCGTGGGCAAATTGCGCTGCGCCTGCGCCGGCCAGCAAGACGTGCGGCGTCTTTTCCATCACGCCGCGCGCGACACGAATGGGGGAAACGAATCCCTGCAGAGCTGCTACGGCGCCCGCGTTCTTCGTTGCGCCGTCCATGATCGAAGCATCGAGTTCGAATTCACCCGTCGTGTTTGGCGCGGCGCCTTTGCCGGCGAGATGCAGCCCACACGCCTCCAGCTCCTCGGCCATCGCTGTCACCACGTCGAGTGCGCTTCGCCCGCTTGCGAGCATTGCCGCACCCTGTCCGAGCAGTTCCGCCATGTGCGCTTCCTCGCGCTCATAGAGGCGTTCTGCAATTGCGCCGGCGCCGCCGTGCAGTGCGAGAGCCCAGCAATCCATGCCGTTCCTTTCACCCATCCCGTTGAAGATCGCCGGATCGATCTTGTTTTGGAGGCTTGTCGAACAAAAAGCCCTCGCGCCAGCCTACATAAAGTGCAATCAGGGTGGCCGTTGGGATGAAGGCGTCGATTTGCTCCGTGAAGTCCAGGAGTTCCAGGAGGTGTACGGCGCCCGCCGGCCCCCATAACGCCATCAACACGACCGAGCCCACGCCGTCGGTGACAGCGCCGAAAACCGGGAGGCGACCGAGCGTGAAGTCGAACAGGTCGATCAAGAGGGAAAAAGCCAACCTGAGGAAAAAGCCGCGCCGCGTCATCGCTCTGTTTTGGACCACCGGCATGCAGGCGGCTAGAACATTCGGCGCCCGCCAGGCGGGCGAAGGATGAGGTGACGATGAAAGCGCTATTGAGCCTGCGGCCAGGGCCGCCGGAAAGCCTGGAATACGCCGACGCGCCCGATCCGGTCGCCGGGGAAGGGGAGGTTGTGATCGCGGTGAAAGCGGCCGGTGTCAATTTCCCCGACGTGCTCATCATCGAGGACAAGTATCAGTTCAAGCCGGAACGCCCGTTCGCGCCT